>CALLBH010000236.1 GCA_938001945.1 uncultured Robiginitomaculum sp. | reverse complement strand
CGTTTCATGGTCATGCTAGAGCGCGCAGGGCGTCTTGACCGCGCGGTCGAAGGCCTGCCCGAAACAGCAGAAATGCGCGCGCGCGAAGCCGAGCAGCAAGGTCTTACGCGCCCTGAACTGGCCGTGCTTTTGGCTTATGCCAAGATTAAATTATTCGATGATTTAATGGAGAGCGGCCTAACCGCTGATCCTTATTTGCAAAATATGCTGGAGGCCTATTTCCCGCCCGCTTTGACTAAATTTGATAAAGCCATGGCAGGCCATCGCCTTCGCGGTGAAATCATAGGGTCGCGCCTCGCCAACCTCATTGTCGATGTCGGCGGCCCGCTCTTTATGATGCGCGCCGCCGAGCAAACGAATGGCGACGTTTCCGATATCGCCAGCGCGTTTGTCATCGCTTACGAAGCGCTAGACGCGCCAAATCTGCGCGCTGATATTGCCGCGCTGGATAATGTTGCCGCCGCCTCCGCGCAATATGACGTGCTGGGTGAACTGGCCCGCGTCATTGCCCGCATCACAGGCTGGATTGTGCGCCGCTATGAGAGTGGTGAAATCGGCCCGCGCCTTACCCCGCGTATCGACGCGTTGACCGATTTGGATAAAGACTGGCTGAATATGCTCAGCTCTTATGATCGCAAACGCGCGCAAAGCCGTATTGCGCGCTTTACCAAACAAGGCATCCCGCAAGAGCTCGCCGAGCGCGCAGCGCTTCTGCGCAGCCGCGCCTCCGGCTTTGATGTGGTCGCCTTTGCCAGTGAAACGGGATGGGATTTAAAACCCGCCGGCGAGCTATTTTACGACATCGGCGGACGGTTTAAAATTGACCGCCTGCGCAATGCCGCGCTGCGCCTCACGCCCAAAGATCATTGGGACCGCCTCGCCCTGCGCCGCATCACCGAAGACTTCTACGCCGTCCAAGGCCAACTCTCCCTGCTCGCTGCCCGCGCCCACAAAGAGCGCGGCGGAAAGAAAAACGCGACCGCCAAAGACGTCATCGACCCGTGGATCAAAGAGCGCAAAGCGTCAGTGAAAGCCTACGATTCGGCCTATACGCGACTCTCCGGCGCTGGCGGCTGGACACTCGCAAAATTCGCGCTCGCTGTCGCGCAGCTGCAAGAGCTGACTGCGGGGTGATGATTAGGCGCTTACGCCTGTCAGCTTTCGCGTCGCTCTAGCTGACCTACAATTCTTTACAGTTTCGTAGGTCGGATAGAGCGAAGCGAAACCCGACATCGCGCAGCGACATGTATACCCCTTGCGCGTGCGGATTAAATTCCTATCTGTGACTCAGACAGAATTTAGCGTGTCGTCGCGATACGCCCATGGAGGACTCTATGAATCCGGAGAAAATGACCGCGCGTGTTCGCGCCGTACTGCAGGCCGCCCAAAGCCTTGCGCTACAAAATAACCACCAACAGCTTGTGCCCGCTCATCTCTTTGCGGCGCTGCTTGAGGAAAAAGAAAAGCTGGCGAGTAATTTGATTAGCGCAGCGGGCGGCGACAGTCTTGCGGCCGCATCTGGCGCGGCCAAGCTATTGGACAAATTGCCTAGCGTTGACGGCGCGGGGGCTGATCGTTTGATGATGAGCGGCGCGGCAGCCAAAGTTCTGGCCAAGGCCGAGAAAGCGGCGGGAAATGCGGGAGATAGTTTTGTGTCCGCCGAGCGCCTCTTGCTGGCCTTGTCGGGTGATAAAGAGATCAACGCCGTATTAAAAGATGCTGGCGTGACGCCGACCAAACTCGGCGAGGCCATTAAAAATCTACGGCAAGGACGTAAGGTGGATAGCGAGAATGCTGAGGACGGTTATGAAGCGCTGGCGAAATATGCGCGCGACCTCACCCAAGCCGCGCGGGACGGAAAACTTGATCCCGTCATTGGCCGCGACGAAGAAATTCGCCGCACCATGCAAGTGCTCTCGCGACGCTCTAAAAATAATCCACTGCTTATTGGTGAGCCCGGCGTGGGTAAAACCGCTATCGCGGAAGGATTGGCGCTGCGCATTATTAATGGCGACGTGCCGGAGTCTATTCAGGACAAACGCCTGCTCGCGCTGGATATGGGGTCACTTATTGCGGGCGCGAAATATCGCGGCGAATTTGAAGAACGCCTAAAAGCGGTACTCAAAGAAATCGAAGCCGCCGATGGGCAAATCATATTATTCATCGATGAAATTCATACGCTCGTTGGGGCGGGTAAAGGTGACGGCGCGATGGATGCGGCGAACCTGCTCAAACCTGCGCTTGCGCGCGGCGAATTGCATTGTGTCGGCGCAACGACGCTGGATGAATATCGCAAACATTTGGAAAAAGACGCGGCGCTCGCGCGGCGCTTCTTGACTGTCTTTGTCACAGAGCCAAGCGTTGAGGCGACCGTCTCAATCCTGCGCGGACTAAAAGATAAATATGAAGTCCATCACGGCATTCGGATTTCCGATGCGGCCATTGTCGCGGCCTCTACCTTATCGCACCGTTATATTACCGACCGCTTTTTGCCGGATAAAGCGATCGATTTAATGGACGAAGCGGCGAGCCGATTGCGTATGCAGGTCGATAGCAAGCCCGAAGCGCTGGATGAAATTGATCGCCGCATCGTGCAATTGCGTATCGAAGAGCAAGCCTTGCGCAAAGAAAAAGACAAAGCGTCCAAAGATCGCCTTGGTAAATTATCAGGTGAGCTATCTGAATTAGAGTCTCAGAGCGCGGAGATGACCGCAAATTGGCAGGCGGAGAAAGCTAAGCTGGCCGATGCTGCAGAGACCAAAGATAAATTAGATCAAGCCCGCAGCCAGCTGGCCGA
>CALLBH010000235.1 GCA_938001945.1 uncultured Robiginitomaculum sp. | reverse complement strand
GCGGTGGAGCCGACATCCTTGACGGCGGCGAAGGTTATGACATTGCGTCATATGAAGGGTCGACTAATCGTGTCATCATCAACATGGCAACACGCGATAATTCATCTGGTCATGCCACGGGGGACACATTTGTGTCTATTGAGGGCGTAACAGGGTCACGCTTTGGTGATGAAATTACGGGCAATCGCGGTGACAATGTAATCTCTGGCGGAGATGGTTTTGACACGCTTTCTGGCTTCATCGGCGATGACACCATCCTAGGCGGCGCAGGTAATGACTTTATGACCGGCGGCGCAGGCGCAGACATTATCGATGGCGGCGAAGGCATTTCTGATGTTGTACGTTATGTGGGCTCTAATGCGGGCGTCACGATTGATCTCGGTGCAGGCACGGCCTCTGGCGGCCATGCAGAGGGCGACACGATTCTAAACACTGAATTCGTCTTTGGCTCATCGCATGACGACAACATCACGGGCGACGCAGCCAATAATTGGCTATTTGGTGATGGCGGGAATGATACATTATCAGGCGGCGCAGGTATCGATAAATTCTTCGGCGGCGCAGGTAACGACACCTTCACATTCGCCGCTGGGGATCAATTTGTCTTCGTGACCGATTTCCAAAATGACATTGATACAATTGATCTGTCTGCTTACGGCTTTGCGGACCTTTCCGAAGCGCTCGGCAACATGAATCAACTCGGCGCGCATGTGCGGTTCTTTGTAGACGGCGAAACGCTGTATATTTTGAATACGACGCTGGATGCGGTCATGGATGATATCATGATTTAACGTCAGCACATGACGGATGACTCAGCGTGAAAAAAGTATTTTTATGCATAGTACAAAATCATGACATTAAGCTGTCAAATCTGATAATATCTATTGACGTTTTGGCCGATGCGGGGCAAATCCCCCGCACTACTGTTATGTCTTCGGGCATAGATTACATCGTGCGGGTGTGGCGGAATTGGTAGACGCGCCAGATTTAGGTTCTGGTATCGAGAGATGTGGAAGTTCGAGTCTTCTCACCCGTACCAACATTTTTAATTTACGAAGCAAAATAGAAACCGTTTCGAAAGGCTATGCCTTTCGTTCCCAGCTTTCCATTACTAAACCAGACGAAGTGCTCTTGGCGCTCCGAGGAAGCTTCGGCTGGCAGGCCAACCAGTTCATATCCAAAATTATCAACTCTGCCGCTTCGAAGGCTGTAACGCCATAGACTGAAGGGCGACGTCGGACTAACTCTTGCGCGCTGTCATCGGCGCCTTATGCAATGTCCAATATCTTGCAATCAAACCTGAGACAACATTAGCAATCGCTATACCAATAAACGCCCCCATCATGCCCCCAAAATTAACGCCGAGCGCGACGAGCGGAGCGTAGAGCGCGAGTGAGCGGATCAGCGTAAAAATAAACCCATATTGCGGGCGCCCAAGTGCGTTAAACCCCGCCGCCGTGACGAACACAATGCCGTATCCTGCTATCGTGATGGGGACGATCCAAAAATAAGTTCTGGCCAAGGCATATACTTCAGGGTCATTTGTAAACAGACTGGTGATGGGCCCCGCAAGCAGCGCCAGCGCGATGGCCATGCCCGTGCTCCAATAGAGACAAATTTTATAGCTCACGCGGAAGGCCTCTTCCACGCGATCTGTCTTTTTCGCGCCGCCATTTTGACCTGTTACCGCGCCGATACAGGCAGATAAACCATAGAGCAAACCGACTGAGATTAACTCTGCGCGGCTAACTAGCGTAAAGGCAGCGTTAAATGTGTCGCCGCCCGCGCGCGTAACCGCTGCAACGGCGAAATAAGTTCCTATCGGCACAATGACATTTGTCCCCGCCGCGACGGCTCCGACCTCTGCTATGACGCCCCATGCATGGCGCATGGTACTAAATGTCATCTTAGCAAAATTCACAGCTTTTCGCCGAAATTGTACAATGTAAAATCCGAATATTGCGGCGATCGTATTCCCGAATACAGTCGCAATCGCCGCGCCTTGAACTTCCAAACGCGGGAAAGGCCCCCACCCAAAAATCAAAAACGGGTCGATGATGATATTTAGAACAGCGCCTAAAATCATGATTGAACTGGGCAGCAAAGCTTCGCCGCCCGCCCTAAGAATATTGTTAGAAATCATGGCGATAGAGACAATAACTAAACCGGGCAAAGAAATGGCGAGATAGCTTATCGCCATCTCTCGCGCCTCGCCTTTTGCGCCCATGCCGTCGAGCACAAAGGGCAGAATGAGCCAAATAATGGTAACGACAACTGACATGACGCATAAAGCAAACAATATAGCGGCGGCGCCGTGCCGGGCCGCCTTATCACTATCGCCGCTTCCAATCGCGCGCGACAATGCGCTCATTGTGCCCGCGCCCAGACCGATATTCACGCTATTGCCTAAAAAAGTAAGCGTGTAAGCAAACCCAACCGCAGAGAGCGCTAATTTGCCGAGCTCAGCGCTACCGTCTTGCCCCGTCAAATTGCCAAGATAAATCGTATCAACGATACCCGCCGACAGCAGTGCAATTACGGCGATTGCAAATGGGACGAGCATACGCAAGATATGACCTTGCACTGGACCCTCGGTAAGATTGATTTTGCCGTCGCCGCTCGTCGTTGGCGGCGTTACAGCATCGGGTAAAGCATCCGCGAGCTTGTCTTCTAATGTATCGTCACTCACGCGCTAGCTATCTTCAGGCTCTCGGCCCGGATCAAAGGCAGCCAAAGTGGCCATGCGGATAATCTCGGACGCTGTTGCGCCGAGCGGACAGATTTGAACGGGCTTTTCGAGACCTGTTAAGAAAGGCCCTAAAACTGTCGCGCCCCCAACAGCATTCATCAATTTTGTTGAAATGGAGGCCGAATGAATCGCCGGCATAACCAATACATTCGCCGCGCCGCCAAGGCGCGAGAATGGATATTTAAGGCCATGCATCGGATCTAGCGCCACATCAGCGGCCATGTCGCCCTCATAGACAAAGTCCGTCTCGCGGCTGTCGAGGATTTTAACCGCGTCGCGGACCTTCTCCATACGCTCACCGACCGGGTTGCCAAATGTGGAGTATGATAGGAATGCGACTTTCGGCTCAAAACCAAAACGGCGCGCAAATTTCGCTGTCGTCGTCGCAATACCCGCCAGGTCTTCAGCCGTCGGCAATTCGGTAATATTCGTATCTGCGATGAATAGCGTTTTGCCGCGATTGATAATCACAGACACGCCCATCGTGCGTTCATTGGCGTCATGGGATAGGACAAGACGCACATCACGCAAGGCGATATCAAAACTCCGCGTCACACCTGTCACCATGCCATCCGCAAGGCCATGATGCAGCATAAGCGCCGAGAACACGTTACGGTCATTGTTGACAAGGCGCTGCGCGTCGCGGCGTAGATAGCCCCAGCGTTGCAACTTGGCGTACAGCGTTTCGGTAAATTCAGCATTGCGATCAAAGAGGCGCGCATTGAGAATTTCGAGCTTGCCGTCATCCTCCATACCCAGAAGCTTCATATTATCGCGAATAGGTTGCTCGCGGCCAATAAGAATGGCCTTACCCAAACCGCGTTGCTGATAGGCTTGAGCCGCGCGTATGACCGCAGGCTCTTCGCCCTCGGCAAAGACAATGGTTTTGGGATTATCGATTACGGATGACTGAATGCCTTGCAGCAATGACGCTGTCGGGTCCTGACGCCGCGCGAGCGAGCGTTTATAGGCGTCCATGTCTTCGATCGGCTTGCGGGCAACACCTGTGTCCATCGCGGCCTGCGCGACATATGGCGGGATTTCGCTTATGAGGCGCGGGTCGAACGGCGCCGGAATGATATATTCCGGGCCATATTGCGGGCGCTTGCCATGATACGCCGCGGCGACCTCTTCGGGAACATCTTGGCGGGCCAGATCTGCCAGTGCACGGGCGCAGGCCAGTTTCATTTCCTCATTTACGTTGCGCGCGCGCACATCGAGCGCGCCGCGGAATATGTAAGGAAACCCGAGTACATTATTGACTTGATTAGGGTAATCGCTGCGGCCGGTTGCAATAATCGCGTCGCTTCGCGCTTCTTTAATCAGCTCAGGACTGATCTCCGGATCTGGATTAGCCATGGCAAAAACGATTGGGTTTTTCGCCATGGATTTGATCATGTCTTTATTGACGATGCCTGCAACGGACAGACCTAAGAAAACATCGGCGCCGACCATGGCTTCTTCGAGCGTGCGCAGTTTGGTATCAATGGCGTGCGGCGCTTTCCATTGATCCATATATTCCTTGCGGCCTTTATAGACCACGCCGCGGCTATCCAAGACGATCGCGTTTTCATCTTTTACGCCAAGGCGTTTAATAAGCCCAAGAACGGACAGGCCTGCCGCTCCTGCTCCAGATAATACGACTTTGATGTCTTCAAATTTACGTCCCGTAAGGTGACAAGCGTTAATCAGGCCCGCAGTCGCGATAATCGCTGTGCCATGTTGGTCATCATGGAAAACGGGAATGTCTAATTTATCGCGAAGCTCCTGCTCAATGATGAAGCACTCCGGGCTCCCAATATCTTCGAGATTGATGCCGCCAAATGTATTGCCGAAGCGCTCTACGCAGGCGATGAATTTATCCGCGTCTTCTTCTTCGACTTCAATATCGAAACTATCGATATCGGCGAAACGTTTAAATAGGACGGATTTCCCTTCCATAACAGGCTTGGACGCCATAGCGCCAAGGTTACCGAGACCCAAAATCGCAGTGCCATTGGAAATCACCGCGACCATGTTACCTTTAGACGTATAGTCATAAACGCTGTCGGGATTTGCGGCGATGGCCTCGACGGGAACCGCGACGCCAGGCGAGTAAGCGAGTGATAAGTCACGCTGGGTTGCCATGGGTTTCGTCGGCAGCAAAGCCAATTTACCAGGCGTGGGCAAGGCGTGAAAATCAAGCGCTTGCTTATCAGTAATATAGGTTCGTTCTGGGGAGCCTTTTTCACTTTTTGGCATGTCATCCTCGGGCGTATTAGACGTGATTCATATTCCATTGCGCTCTAACGCGCCAGCGCGCAAAGATATAGGTCAAACATCGGTTTTGATGCCCAATCCGCGCTTTTGTGAAGACTTCTCGGGAGGAATCAGGACGTTTTGGCGATGGAATTTTAGGCGAGCGCCTTACGCCCTGCCCAATATGAGTGCGAATTTTATCTCACCGTGAGTTTTCCACGGTTCATTGGCCCCTGCCCCTCGACTTAAATTCTGCCAGATATATCTATTAAACATCAAATTTGCGTCTGGAGAGAGCCATGAAAAAGATCGAAGCCATTATCAAACCCTTCAAACTTGATGAAGTGAAAGAAGCCCTTCAAGAAGTCGGCCTGCAAGGCATGACTGTTCTTGAAGCCAAAGGCTTTGGACGTCAAAAAGGTCACACGGAGCTCTATCGCGGCGCAGAATATGTTGTCGACTTCCTACCCAAGCTAAAAATCGAACTCGTTGTCACAGATGAGCAAGTCGAAGCTGCATTGGAAGCTATTCAAACGGCCGCTAAAACGGGCAAAATTGGCGACGGTAAGATTTTCGTCTCGACTGTCGAGCAAGCTATTCGTATTCGTACAGGCGAGTCTGGCGACAGCGCGCTTTAAAACATATACTCAAATACAAAATACCCATCACACTCAAAACAGGGACTAGGTGAAGAATGTCTGAAAAATTATTAAAACAAATCAAAGATGATAATATTGGTTATGTCGATCTTCGGTTTACCGACGTAAAAGGTAAAATGCAGCACGTCACATTTGACGCGTCCATGGTCGATGAAGACCTTTTTGAAGACGGCACAATGTTTGATGGATCATCCATCGAAGGTTGGAAATCGATTGATAAATCCGACATGGTTCTTCTTCCTGACCCGGAAACTGCGGGCATCGACCCGTTCTATCAGCAAGACACAATGACGATCTTCTGCGATATTCTAGAACCTGATACGGGTGAAGCTTATAATCGTGATCCGCGCGGCACAGCTAAGAAAGCCGAAGCCTTTATCAAATCAGCCAAAGTTGGCGACAATGTCTATTTCGGCCCTGAAGCGGAATTTTTCGTCTTTGATGACGTGCGTTGGGACACATCCCCGAATAAGACGGGCTACACATTTGATAGTCTAGAAGGTCCATATAATACGGGCACAGAATATGTGGGCGGCAATAAAGGTCACCGTCCTGGCGTCAAAGGCGGCTACTTCCCCGTTCCGCCAATTGATAGCGAACAAGATATGCGGACAGAAATGCTCGCGGTTATGACAGAGTTAGGCCTTCAGCCAGAAAAGCATCACCATGAAGTTGCGCCGTCACAGCACGAGCTTGGCATGAAATTCGCCACGCTTCTGACGATGGCTGATCGCATGCAGCTTTATAAATATATCGTGCACACTGTTGCCCATGCGTATGGCAAAACCGCAACCTTCATGCCTAAACCTGTGAATAATGATAACGGCTCAGGCATGCATGTTCACCAATCCATCTGGAAAGACGGCAAGCCGCTCTTTGCAGGCGACGAATATGCAGGTCTGTCGAAAAACTGCCTCTATTACATTGGCGGCGTGATCAAACATGCCAAAGCGATCAATGCTTTCGCAAACCCATCGACAAATTCTTATAAGCGTTTGGTCCCGGGCTTCGAGGCGCCCGTTATGCTCGCCTATTCTGCGCGTAACCGCTCCGCGTCTGTGCGTATTCCTTGGACGGCTTCACCAAATGGCAAGCGCCTAGAAACGCGTTTCCCTGATCCAATGGCGAACCCATATTTGTGCTTCACGGCGCTTCTTATGGCGGGTCTCGACGGGATTAAGAACAAAATCCATCCGGGCGATGCGATGGACAAAGATTTATATGATCTTCCACCTGCAGAAGCGGCTCAAATCCCGCAAGTCGCGGGTAGCCTGAAAGAGGCTCTTGACGCCTTAGACGGTGATCGCGGCTTCCTAACAGCGGGCGGCGTCTTTGATGATGACCAAATTGACGGTTACATTGAATTGCTCATGCAAGACCATCATCGCGTCAACATGCATCCGCATCCTGTTGAATTTGATCTCTATTACAAAGCATAACAGAAACCATATGAATAAATTGAAGCCCGGTCATTTGACCGGGCTTTTTACGTTTCATTTAGCCTAATAATTATCGCGGCATTCATGGTAAACTCATCTTAAGGTTCTCACCCCCTCAAAACGCGGTTTCGTTCAGGTTCAAAACTCTACTTTATAGGCTCACAAACAAATTGTTTTGGGAGAAGCAGATTGTTAGGTTTTGGGAAGGACCGGATAAATGAGCAAGATACCGAGCGTAACGCTGACGACAATAAAAAACTGGCTAGAGGAATTGCCCGTAAGCGAGCGCACTGAGTCGCAACATGACTGTATTGAAGCTATCTTTAACGCTGTAAAGCACGTTGGATATGGCTATCCATTTGATCGCCAGCAGCGTGAAATCAATGACGCATTACTCGCATCATTGGCAGGTGAATTTGCCTGTAAAACAGTATGGCAATATTATCATGAAGCCAAATTTATCGAAGCCGGGAAAAACGAACGACGCAGATATCCGCGCCATAAGCTGGTTGCTTAGGCAACTAAAGCGGGGTCTAAATCCCACGCCTCACATGCCCGAAGCATGATTTTATTTTCTGCGTGATGTTGATGACCATCAGACAGCGCAATTTTCATCAGAGCAACGATGAGCTCTTTTTTATTCGGAAGCGGCTTTAAACGATTAAAAACCTCGCGCGTTGCATCGACCACATAGACGCTCGACATTTTCTGAGAGATATTGTCTTTGTGCAAAACAAACCAGTCATGGGCCATTTTCTCAGTCACCATGATCTCTGGGCTCACGGCATCTCGTAGCTGCACAGCCGCCTTTTTGAAGGCCTGAACCTCCTCCTGATAGACCTTACCATCCGCCATAATCATCATACATAAAAGCGTAAGCGCATCATTCCAATTTTGAGAATGCATAATTTCCCCCCGATATATCGCGCCCAGTGCTATTCACTTATGCAGACATAGTTGACGAGCCGTTAAATATACTTGGATTTTAAATATAAAAAACCCGGCCATATGACCAGGTTTTTACTATATTTCTGGCCGTGGTCTTAGAACAACATTCTTAGAACCAGACGCGCCGTGTGGCGATTATAGCCATCGCGGATGTCAGCGTCATAATCAAACCCGAATGAACTGTAGCGGCTTCCTGCCATAAAGGTCAGACCAAGCACCATACCGCTTTCCGGGAACTCCTGTGTCGTCACATTAAACGGTGTTCCAGTATTTGCGAAGAATGCTGACGTTGTTATTGGATCATTTGCAAAATCATTACGATACCCAATGCGTGCAGAGGGAGCATACCAAATTCTGTCGCCTTCAAACCGCGCGCCGAAGTTAAACATAGCTGTCGCGCTGCCATAATCGGACTGACGTTCCTCGACATTGAGGCGAATGGCATCTGCACCGGACTCCTCATATGTCGCTTCAGTCAAAGAGAGGTAATTCACAGTAACCGCAGGGCGCACAAAGTAACGCTCGCCTAAATTCATATCGTAACCGACCGTGGCGGTCGCATTATAATGTGTTCCGGACCATTCACCCTCAGCCTGACGTGCGAAGCTACCGATTGTAACATTGCGGCGGCTCTCAAACTTGTTGTAACCCCCACCGACATAAGCATCGGCGAAGAAATTACCCTGCTCTACTCCGCCATATAGGCCAGTCTGGAAAGTTGAAACGTTCAGAGGGTCATCTATGCCTAAAACATCTTCTACTTCGGTTGCGCTATAAGAAAAGTTGATACCGGCGGTATGAAATGGCCCCACTTGCGTATCAAAACCGCCTGTAAAACCAAATCCATATCCACGATACGCATCAGAGAGCCCAACGAGCTCGCGATCGGCATAATATGCAAACTCTTCGATCCAAGCGCCGCCCGGTTTTTCATCAGACACCCGAGCATTATTCAGATGTGTTCCTACAGCGCCGGTCGCGCCGTCAACATTGGAGAACACGAACCGTCCTGCTGCTGCATTAAATTCCGGCAGAATTTGATTATAAGCCGCATTAAATTCGGTTTGCGTTGTCAAACCGGCAAAAGCAGAACCAAGTTCGCCATCGGCTGAAAATGCTTCAAATGCAGCGTTAAACGCTTGCGCCTGTGATGAGTCTAAACCGAGCTCTTGAGTTGATCGAAGACGCAGCGTTGCAACCAAAGCATTGGCGTCATTTGGATCTATAGAAACCTCTGTTTCATATAGATAAGGGGCGTTATCAATTTGGTAGGCTGAAATATCATCGCCTAAAGTAAGGGTACCCGCGTTTACGAGTGTAAACTCGCCGCCTTGGCCGATGAGACTGTTGAGACGAGTAGAGAACAAAGCGCCCTCTTCAAATGTAACCTGACCTGTCGCGTTTAAAGTTGATACACCGTTAGCCCCGCCTGTAATAACAGTAGAGAAAACGGTGCCTGCGCCAAAGCTAGCTGTTGTTACATTTAATGGGACGGCTTCAGTCAGAACTAATGCAGCGTTGTCCGAGAGCGCTAACGTCAAAAGACCGTCACTGTCCGTAACAGAACCTGTTAAAACAGACCCACCAGACAAAACTAATGTGTCGCTTCCATCACCAAATGCAACATCACCAACTATGGTGCCTGAGCTAGCATTTAAGACGTCGTCGCCGCTCCCCAATAGAATATCACCAATTATAACAGGGGCCGGCGGCGTCACGTCATCATCTGGATCTTCATCTTCGGCAATACGCTGCGTAATTGTTACGCCATTGGCATTGGCCGATACATCAATCGCAACAAGCGTAAATACTGGAGGAGTGTCTGTAGAAAGTGCATTTTGATCTGATGTCGATCCAGAAGCAAAGATTAAGCCTTCATTATTTATCATCGCTAATGAACCAGATTGGTCGACAATTGCGTAGGCAGTTCCGCTTCGGCCGGATAAAGTAGCGGCAATCGTGCCACCATTGTTAATTTCAGTAACACTCGCGCCACTCTCAATTAACATCCCTGTCGCAAATACTCCATTATCACCCAATGGGTTGTCGCTGTCTTCATAGACAAGGTCAGACGCTTCAGCGGCTGAGGACCGGATTGTTCCAGAATTATTAAATCGCCCAATATCAGCGCCTGTAGAAAAACGTACAGCTAGCGCAGGCGCAACATTTCCCGCCACATTATCTGTACCGTCAGTTGGAACACCACTACGGAATGTCGCTGCATTTATGACACCTGTATTCGACATACCATCAGTCAGCTGAACATTTTCAAACTGAAGGGCGGTTGCACTGCGATCATCTAAAACTGCACTTGATGAAATAGTACCTTCATTCACAAAACTATATTGAAGGCGCTCCTCAAAATTTTCATCTGTTGGGTCCGTAATATCTGCAAGCATGCCGATTACGATTGGTGTACCGTCGCCAGCTATTAGCACCGCCGCAGCTACACCGCCCTGCGTGATATTTGGTGAGGCTGTTATCACCCCTTCATCACTGCGCGTCGCCTCGAAGATCACTCCATTGTCGACATTACCTCCAACGCGAACAACATTGCCGCCTTCAAGCGTGTCCTCAGCGTCGTATAATGCCCTGACGGTGCGGAACTGACGTGTCGAAAAGCGATAACCAGAGCTTGCAGCGGCTCCCGTGAGACTAACTCGGCCACTAACGTCGCCATCAACACGAATCGCTGACGCATTCAAACCACCGGAGCGAACCGCACCGCCAATTGTTACATCCCCATTCACATCGCCAGCGACATCGACGCCAACAACATTATCCCCGCGAAGTTCCATAGAGGTGAGCGTATTTAAGTCGCCATTGAGCGTGCTCATATTGGCAAGACGGATGCCTGCGCTGTCATTACCCTCAATTTGTATGCGGCTCCCAGCTGCCGTTGTAATGTCACCTGTGAAGGGGCTTGCGCCCGTGATTAAGATGCCTGTACGCCCTGTCCCGCTTGCAAATGGACCATCAACAATAGCGTCGTCGTCCGTATCTTCAGCTTCAGCCGTTTCAAGTATCGAAATATCGCCCGTAAAGCTCAAGCTGCCGGTATTGCCGCCCTCAACTAATATGCCTGTTGTATCATCAGCATCTTCAATTGTGATCGTCCCGTCCATTATAACGACATTATCACTATCAAGCGTAACTGCTGCGCCTGTATCGACCTCGATAACGCCTGTGTCCGTGACAGTAACGTCTCCAGCTGCGCCCTCATCGGCTGAGCTGGTCGCAATGCCTGTCGTGCGCGTGTCAGTTACCTCAACTTGCGCGAAGGCTGTCGCGGCTGTGGTGAGGCAAAGCGCGCTGATTGCGGCGCTGCGAAGAAGATATTTATTCAATGACATAGACAGTCCATAGATAACTGGCCCGCAGGAATGCAGGCGATTCAATATGTTACTACCCTAGCGCCCCTGCTCCGCGCAATGAC
>CALLBH010000234.1 GCA_938001945.1 uncultured Robiginitomaculum sp. | reverse complement strand
GTTAAGAATGATAAAATTCGCCAACTCCTTTCATTTCAATCTCTGCTTGTTGGCGGTAATCCTTTTGCGACAAGCGCGATTTATGCCCTTATCCACGCGCTGGAACGCAAAGGCGGAGTATGGTTTGCCAAAGGCGGTACGGGTGAATTGGTTCAAGGTTTAGTTAATCTTTTCAAAGATATAGGCGGCGATATTCGCCTTAGCAGTGAGGTCACAGATATTCACACGGATGGCGACCGCGTCACTGGCGTGACCATCGAAGGCGGCGCGACATTCAATGCCGACCTTGTGGCGTCAAATGCCGACGTTGTGCATACCTACTCAAAACTTTTGCGGGGTCATAAACGCGGACAGAGCTATGGTAAAGCCCTCGCCAAGAAGCGCCATTCCATGTCGCTGTTCGTCATCTATTTCGGACTGAACACGACGCATCCTGATATGAAGCATCACATCATTCTGTTTGGACAGCGTTATAAAGAACTCATTGCGGAGATATTTGGTAAAGGTCGTAAATTGCCTGATGATTTCTCGCTTTATCTTCACGCGCCATGTGTCACCGATCCGGATATGGCCCCCGAAGGGAAGTCGTCTTACTATGTCCTCGCGCCTGTCCCGCATTTGGGCCACGCCGATATTGATTGGGACGAAGTCGGGCCAGTCTACACACAAAAAATACTCGATTATCTCGAAGAGCATTCCATCCCGAATTTGAACAGAGATCTGGAAGTTCTCCACACGCTTACGCCCTTTGGATTTCGCGACGAGATGAACTCCCACTTGGGCAGCGCATTCTCAGTTGAGCCTATCCTGACACAGTCTGCATGGTTCCGCCCCCACAACCGCGATGATGTCATCAGCAATATGTACATTACAGGCGCGGGCACGCACCCCGGCGCAGGCGTGCCTGGCGTCGTCGGCGCAGCCAAAGCCACAGCCGGCGTCATTGCCGGCGATTTTAAAGCCCAACTGAAAGGCTAACTATGTCTATATTGTCTATGTCTAATGCTGCGAGCGCGCTTCCGCGCCTTCTTGATAATTTGGATCACATTCTGCGTAAGGCTGAGGCCAATGCGGCGGAACGAAACATCGATGCGGAAGTTTTACTGGGTAGCCGCCTCGCGCCCGATATGTGGCCCCTTAAGAAGCAAGTCCAAACGGTTGCAGAGCTTTGCAAAAATGCGCCTTACCGCATTACGGGAATGGATGCGCCGCCTTATGAAGGTCACCCCGAAACATTCGAAGCGTGCTACGCTGTAATCGCAAAAGCCAAAGCGGACATTGTAAAAGTCCCCGCCGGTGATTTGGACGGTAAGGAGACCCGCGCATTTTCGCTTAAAATGGGGCCGCGCGAAATGGACTTTACGGGAATTAGCTATCTATCAGGCTTTACCATTCCTAATGTGCATTTTCATATTACGACTGTATATAATATTTTGCGCCACAATGGCGTTCCATTGGGTAAATTTGATTACTTCGGCGGTGGCGGCGTCTAGTATAAAACATGGATGTTGTAACTGCACATGGTCATGCCTCTATCAAACAGGGCAGTAAGAGCTTTGCGCTCGCGAGCCGCGCTCTGCCCACAGCGCTGCGCGATGATGCATCTATGCTTTATGCGTGGTGCCGCTATTGCGATGATGTGATCGATGGCCAGATCATGGGCCATGATCAGATTGAGAATTACAAAGACGGGCAAGGCGAGCGGCTAGAGCGTTTGCGCGCCGATACAGCTGACACGCTCAGCGGCAACCCGCCCGACAACCCAATTTATGTTGGCCTCGCACGCGTGTTTAAAACGCATGGCATTGACCATAAGCACGCCTTTGAACTCCTCAAAGGGTTTGAAATGGACGCCGAAGAGCGTGTCTATAAAACCGTCGATGATATATTAGATTACAGCTATCATGTTGCAGGCGTGGTCGGCGTGATGATGGCGAACATCATGGGCGTGCGCGATGCTGCCACGCTTGATCGCGCTAGTGATCTTGGCCTGGCTTTTCAACTTACGAATATTGCGCGTGACGTGATTGATGATGCCAAAGCAGACCGCGTCTTTGTCCCTCAAGATTTGCTCATCGCTACCGGCGCGCCCACCGAAGCCACCGAATTAGCCAAGCCCGAGAACTGGTCCGCCGCCCACAAAGCTGCAATCGCGCAGCTTGATATCGCAGAGCAATATTATGAGAGTGCAAAAGTCGGCATCAAAGAGCTCCCGTTTCGCTGTGCATGGGCCATAAGCGCCGCGCTTTCTGTTTACCGCGAAATTGGGCAACGCTTGCGCGAGGGCGGGCCGCAGGCTTGGGAAGGTCGTGTCAGCGCGAGTAAAGGTCGTAAAATCAGATTGGCATTGGGCGCAATTAGTCCGGCGATGACGCGGAAAAACGCGGCGATTATATCTAGAGAAACGTATTTTCAACGGCCTCTCTAGAATCTCTTTTTCGGGTTATCCGCCGAATGCCCCATTGGAATAAAGCCAATAAGGGCAAACCAAATACAATGATATAATTTGATGAGGCATAAGCCTCACGAATTCCGCCTGCCATTAATTGCGGATCACTACTTCCGTATATGGCCACGGCTTGAAATGTTTTAATCAGCCCGATGATGGGTGAGGGTAGCACGAGAATTAAAGCGGCGATAATAAATGCCCAAATAGGTCGTTTGCGCCAAAGTCCAACAATTAAAACTGAAAAGATAATAAGAACGGGGGGAACAACGATGGAGGTCATCATAATTAATCCTCTTTTGAAAATTGAGGACGAGCCTCAGATTCTTTACGTATTGTAAAAATCCGTTTTACGACATGAATAATAGCCATAATCAGGGCGAGAATTATCACGCTGTATAGTGCATTTTTTACAGCTATGCCTAACGCAATGGATTGAATGTCATCGATCGGGGCTCCGGCGGCTAATGCTTCATCGCGAATGCGGCCAAAAGTAGCGGCGATATGCACAACAAAGAAGAGCTGTAATGCCGTAATTGTCGCGATGATTGGACGGCTTTTCCAAAGGATAACCATCCCTAAGGCCAAGATAAATGCGATGGGGACAATCATGTTGTTTTGTTTTCTTTGAGCTTTGCTTTTAGGGCTTCCGGTTTTTCAGCCCATAAAAACCCAAAGCTTACCGCGCCTTCTTTGGTTGTCGTATGGTGATGCATACGATGCGCCAATACGAGCCGGTAAAGATATCCGCGTTTCACGACAACCCGAAATGGCCACCGTTGATGAACTAAGCCGTCATGCACAAAGCCATAAAGTACGCCGTAAATCGTTAGACCGAGCGCGAAATACCATAGCGGCATCCAATATAGACTTCCGGCTATAAATAGACCGGCGGCGATAACGCTAAACCATACGGCGTAGAGATCATTCTTTTCGAAATATCCATCTGTATGAACATGGTGGCTTTCATGCCAGCCCCATCCAGGGCCATGCATGATGTATTTATGAAACCAGATTGCAAAGACTTCCATGCCGATAATTCCGGCGATAACGATGATGATATTTACGATCATGTCTTGACTCTATCCAAGGTTTCTTTGCGGCGCAAAGGAAGCCTCCACCACGGCTCATAGGGATAAAGATGGTGTTCGTGGTGATAACCAAAATGAAAGCACGACAAAAGCGAGCCAATATAGGTATAGTCATTGGACCGGGCATTATGCTCATCTGCAAAATCGTCACCATGCCTGTGTGGGAGATACGTCCCAAAATAAAAAAGCTGAAGCGCAGAGAGCAAGGCAGGCAGGGCCCAAAACATTAGAACATTTGAGTAGGCTGCACCGAATACAAACATGTATATAGCGACCATTGCCGTGATTATCGCAATCTGTGGCCAGCCAAAATAAGTCATAAACCAGCGATAAAACCACGGCGCAAATGCCTCGGGGTTATCAGGGTTGAAATCAGGGTCATCTACAGTGCCTGGATTGTCATGGTGCGCGTGATGGGCAGCGCGCATTCTCGGCCAGTTAAACCCCGCATAAACAAGCAAAATGGCCTGCCCAAAAATATGATTTGCGCGCGCAGATTTAGGAAATAGTGACCCATGCATAGAGTCATGTGCAACAATAAACATACCTGCGTAAAGCCAGACTTGCACTGCAATCGCCGCAAGTGTGAGAATGGGATTGGCGCTGATCCAATTATAGGCAAAAATTAGGTAAATGTGTAGGGCTAGCCATGCCGCACAGATGGCAATTGCCAGAACGACTCCAAGCCATACTGATGATTTATGCGCGGCGCCAGTAGACACTAAAACCTCATTAAACGATGCGACAGGACACTTGCAGACAGCAAAGCGATAACTGTGAGTAAACCCAGTATAGTCAAAGGTGTTGCAATCGCCAATGTGTCAGAGCCGCGCGCCAACAATCCGTAATAAGCTTCGATCGCCCAAGCATTAGGCGTGAAATTCCCAAGCGTTTGAAGCCAATCCGGCATCATAAATCGCGGGATCATTGACCCGCCAATTGCTGAAAATAGTAGAACAAGAAATGTCGCCAAGTTATTCATTTGTATGGAATTTTTAGCAATAGTGCTCACCAGAAGCGCAATAGACGCACAAGCGGCCGCCACGACAGCGCTTACGATGAATAGCGGCAGAATATGTTCAGCGACAGGGACTTGAAAAGCTAGCGCAGCAACGAGCAAAATAACAAAAGCCTGCAAGACGCCTTGAGCCGTAAGATAGAGGAACTTGCCCGTCATCATCGCCATTGCTGCATAGGGACCCAGTAACAACCGGTCAGTAATACCGCTTCCGCGTTCCTCTAATGACGCAGCGGCGCCGTGCATTGCAGAGAAAAGCAAGAACATGGCAATAGTCGCGCCCGCATAATAGGCAATGGAGGGATCATCCAATCCGCTATCCTCCGTTCCAGCGCGCGCATTCGCATATTGTAGTAAGCCTTGTGACCCATTTGAAACATCAAGCTTACCACCCTCAGCCTGCGCGATAACAAGATCGGCGCGGCGTTGTTGCATCTCGGAAAGGGGCCCTGTGACTTGATTGGAGAGCATGAGACTTTCTCGAATGAGTAGATCAGGACGTTTCTCAGCTAGAAAACTGCGGAGTTGCCCCATGAGAACATCACCCGCGATTTTACGGCTTGGCTCGGTCACAATTATTATTGGGGAGGACTTTGTGTCTCGAATATCACCCCGCAATATCAACCCGACATCATAGCGCCCCATCCGAACATCACCGTAAACTGCATCTGCGCCATTGGCTTTCTCAGGCGCAAAATCGGCATCACGTATTAACTGTTGGGCGAGGTTTTCTGTAGCTTGGCTTGGCGCATCCACAGCCATAATGACCCGTAAATCCAAATCTCCACCGGCAGCACTGTCAAAAATCGTCGCAAATATTGCAAAGATAAACCCAGGCAAAATAAAAGCCATCGCCATTGCGCCTTTATCGCGCCACAAGCGCAACGCTAAAGTATAGAATACCGCGCGGATCATGCGGCGATCTCAACAGGTTTATGGCACAGATGATACATAAGGCTGCCTAGCCCGGGTTCGCGAATTACCAACTCTCGAATGTCAATTTTGGCTGCACTTAGCTTTGCATCTATTCCTGCAAGATGGCCTTCAGAAATCATTTTATGGAATTGGCGCGGATGTTCTGTCAATCCAAAGCCTTGCGCGCGCAGGGCGTCATGAACTTCAGTGGAGGGTTTGTGCTGTAGTGTCACCACGCACTCTTTTTGATCTTTGAATGCGTCGGCGAGCAAGCTCTCTGGAGCGCCAAAGCCGCGCTTCTGCCCATCCTCCAGTATCAATATGCGGTCACAATAATGCTCTGCGGCGTCCAGTTCATGAGTAATCAGCATAACCGTCATACCCGTTTCGGTTAAGTCTTTGGCGGTCTTGTGAATGGCGTCGCGGGCAGGGGTGTCTACGCCCGCTGTAGGTTCATCCAAAATGAGAACGGCAGGATCGTGCAAAATAGCCGCAGCAAAATTTATACGCCGTTTCATGCCGCCAGAGAGTTCGCCGACAATAGACTCCGCGCGATGCGCCATACCAACGCGCACCAAAGCTTCGCCAACACGGGCTGGAATTTCTTTACGCTTTAATCCGCAATAGCCTGCAAAAACACGCAGGTTTTCGGCTGCCGTTAAATGCGGATATAGCCCGATAGACTGGGGCACAAATCCAATGAATTTTCGGCTATCGACACCGCGAGATATAGCATTGCCGTTGACGCATACCTGTCCAGATTTTGGTGCAACTAAACCACAGATGGTTTTGATTAACGTCGTTTTTCCTGCGCCATTTGGCCCAATGATGCCAATCAATTCACCATTATTTGCGTCAAATGATAACCCCCTAAGAATTCTGGTTTTACCATATAACACATCTATGTCTTTGACCTCTAGAGCCAGCATTACGCGTGGCTCGGGAGTTTGAATTGATAGGCAATTGCATTGCGAAGAGGCGAAGCCTCATTTACACCCATAGCGATAAGCGCGTCATCTGCGGCTTTCATATAGTTGGATAGTTTTTGCTTCGCCGCAGCTTCACCCCCTAGCGCAACCAATGTCGCTTTGCCTATGTCGCGATCTATCGTCTTGCCGGCCTGTGCTTCGCTTAAAATGCGATCTTTAAGGTCATCCAAGAGTTGAAATGCCAGCCCAATTTGACGCGAAAACTCTGCGGCATGCTCGGTTTGAGCTGCTGTTAATTTGCTAATCTTTGCGGCAGCTAAAATTGTGTAATCAAATAATGCGCCCGTTTTGAGAGCATTGACCTGTTCGACATGGCTTTCATCTGTATCCATATCATCATTATCTAGATCGGCAATCTGCCCAGCAATTAAGCCATATGAACCCACGGCGCGTGACATTAATTCTGTTAGATCAACTTTGGAAGATGCGTCCAAGTCTGTAATTTTGGCGATAATTCCATAAGCACGATTGAGCAGCGCAACAGCAGCCAAAATCGCTGTGCTTTCATCAAATTCTAAATGCGTTGTCGGCAAGCCGCGCCGTAGCTTGGCGTCGTCCATACAAGGTAAATCATCCAATATAAGGGATGCTGTGTGCACCATTTCTGCAGCGCATCCCGCATCCAAAGCCGCGTCCGTATTTGCCGAAAACTCACGCGCGATAAGGACGCACAATATTGGACGGAACCGCTTCCCAGGTGCAAGCAAGCTGTGGGCTATAGCTGCATTAAGGCGCGGCGCAAATTCGGATCCCGCCGCCATTACACGCAAACGCGCATCAATGACGCTGCGTAGAGCATCTATTTTGGCTTTCGAAGCGGAATTTATATCGATCTGGGTTGTCATAGCGTAACCCTAAAACAGTTTACGTCATGGGCAAGAGGACAATGTGCTAAACGTCAAATTTATCTTTGCGGCGTTTCCCAAACACCATCTGTGTTTCCAGCATTTTGCGCAGACCAGAATAATAGGCTGAGAGGAAGTCTCGGCTCTTCTCATTTGGTCCTTTTTCCCACGCGAGTTTGGCTCTGATGCGATCTGCAACTGCGACAATCGTCGCGAGATCATTATTTCGTATGACATCCTCAAGCACATGTAACTCGTGGATACCGTAGGCTTTAAGTTGCTGCGGGGTGAAATCAAATTCAACATTATCAGGAAGCACTTTATCGGACAGGTCTTTTGCGAGTATTGGCCTTGGTGCGCGTATTACCCATGTCCCACCAACAATGTCCCCAGCGCGCAAATTATCGCGATTGAAAAGAGGGAAGAACAAAAAGACGCAGAACCAAATTGTCCCCGCTAAATATAGCCACCCTGACTCTTGGGTTAAGCCGCCAAAGAGCAGAAATTGTAAGGGCAGGAAGAACTCAAGCTCACGCATTGCATTTCGTGAGAAAACAGCCGGGGCAGTGAGTCGGCCACCATCGCGTGACGTTACGCGAATTTTCAATAAACGCTTCCCCGGTGTTGCGGCATGCCTGCTAATCTCAAAGGCGATGAAATAAAAACTCCGCAGAAAAAACCAAAGCATGGTTAGCAATACGGTTCCTATTTCTGAATCGCCTTGACTCGATAGGCCAAATGTAATGCTGTAAATAAACATTACCCCGACGATTACCGCGGTAATAATCGCAAGATCGATGAAGAAAGCCCCAAAGCGCGCCCCCATATCAGCCAGTTGAATACGTAAATCTACGCCCTCTGGAGTGACAAGAGCGCGGGTTAATGCAGGTTCTTTATGGTGGATGTTTCGCGCCGTTTGACTCATGACTTTGATCCGATGTTTAATCGGTTGCGCGGTACGTAGAGATAGACGCACCATAAAAACAGCATCCCGCCGCCAATCGTAAAGCGCAGGCTTGTGCTTTTAACGAGTTGACGAGCAAAACCTTCCAAGAGGCCTGCGACAATCAACATAACAACGACGCCAGCCATTAAAACTGCACCCTGACGACCTGCGCTAGACGCGGATTCGAGGCGCGGCTTGTCCTTAGGGAAGGCAATTGAAAGCCCAATATGAAACCCGGCAGCCCCCGCCAGTATAATTGCGAATATCTCTGTTGTGCCATGTATGGAAAGCCACCCCGCAGCCTCTATGCCCAAGCCTCGATCGGCGAATAAGGCGACAAATGAGCCTAGCATACATCCTGTGAATGCCATGAAATATGCCGTTGGCAGACAGAAGGCAAACCCTAGCGCAAAGGCCATAATCGCAACTTTAGAATTATGACTCATTAGAAATGCTGAAAATGAAGACAGACCATCATCACTACTGCCATCAAATAACGTTTCTCGAAGATATTCAGTGCTTGCAGAAGGGTTGCGCATCTCACCCATTGCGCCTGGCATAAGCGAATAAAACCAATCAATATTATTCATCACCAAAATATACGATATGACTGCAAATATGGCGATTACGATAAAGCTGGCTGTCGTTTCCTTCCACAAGGCTTGCGCCGCATTTGGCCAGTCTCGAACAAAAAACCCGCCAATGCGTTTGGCTAAAGACGTACGTGTCCCATATAAAATAAAGTAAGCGCGAGTAGACAGACTCTCGAGATATTGAACAACGCTTTGATCCAGTGATGTTGCACGCGCAACAGAAAGTGATGATAGTGCAGAACGATATAGGCCAGGTAGAGCGATCATATCTTCATCAGATATAGAGCGTGTTGAGCCGCTTTCTATCTTTTTGATGATGCGTTCTAATTGACGCCAACTCTTCTCGCGTTCTTTACGGAATCGACTGGATTTCAATCCGGCTTCTGACATTACAAACGTCCTTTGTGTTTTAAGGCGAGGAATCTATTGAGCAAATCCGTAGCGAGGTTTTCTGGGTCGCATTCCAAGATTTGGACGCCCATGCGGCGTAAACGCCCCATGACAATAGTTCTTTCGTTATTCAAGGCATTTGCAATTACGGCGCGGGTGACATCGTTGACGTCTTCAATCTCTCGATTGGTATAAGACTCAAGCCCAATATCTTTAAATGTTACAAACAAAACTAAATGTGTTTCTGTCAGTCGCGATACATTTTCAAGCATCAGCTCAGCAGTCGTCGTATCAACAAAATCAGTGAAGATAATGACAAGGCTGCGGCGGCTTAATTGTTGCTTCAAACGGGTTAAACCAAATGTGAAATTTGTTTCTGTTATCGCATATTCGATCTCAGTTGCTTGGCGTTGAATGTGCGCAAATGCCGGGAGACCTGATACGGGTTTAAGAAATGCACGCGGTTTAGAGTCAAAGGCATAGAGGCCGACGCGGTCGCCGGTTTTCAATGCAATATAAGACAAGAGCATTGCGCTGTTTAAGGCGCGATCAATTTTGGGAACGCCCTGAATTGGGTCGCACATTAATCGTCCGCTATCGACGGCAAAGACAATGTTGTGATTGCGCTCTGTTTGGTATTCCTTGGCAACCAAATCCCTGTGACGGGCCGAGTGTTTCCAATCGATTGATCTGCGATCCATACCGACAACGAATTCACGCAAGCTATCAAATTCAGTAGACTCGCCGCGCGTATCTTGATGCTTTTGTCCCAAACGTGCATTTCGATCAAAAAACGCCATGGCTTGATTGGAAACGGATTTAATATTTGGAATGACTGGAATTTGGGCAGAGTTATAAAATACGCTTTGTTTATACACCAAGCCGAGCGGACCAGGCCAGCGCGCCCACAGCGAACGAATATTTGTATTGCCGCGGCGAAGTGTTTTCACCTTAAATGTATCATTCACCACAGGTGCCCCCGGGTAAGGTGACAACTTAATGTAATTTGGATCAAATTTTAGTTTTTCATCCGGTTCGATACGAATTTGAATATTTCTGGGTTTGTATCTTTTCGGCAGGCGGACTTCAATTTGCATATCAATTTCATCATCAATGTAAAGCGTGCCCGGCCACACTATGTCTGGAACAATTGATTTCATCGGCGCTGCGAGCAAGGCATCAATACCGATCAAGGCGCCTATGGCAGCAACAAAAATAATGCCCAGGCCAGCCATTGTCGGCGCAAGCACTGCCAAGATCAGCGCAGCCGGCACACATATTGCCATAATCATAATGGCAAGCTGCGTCGGATAAACCATAGATTTTTGTCGTGGTTTAAATATGTCCGATTTGGCGTGTTTCATTTTTAACGCGGCGCAGCCGTCTGCGCTATAACTTCTTCAATTTGCTCATCCGCGGTTCGGCCCTCAATTTCAGCTGCTGGCGACAAGATTGTACGATGACGCAAGGCGGGAAGGGCGATGTGTTTGACATCGTCAGGAATAACAAAATCACGTCCATCCATGGCGGCTTTAGCTCTAGCCGCAGCGGCGAGCATAACGCCGGCTCGAGGCGAAGCCCCCGTAACAAAAGACATGCTCTCACGCGTCGCCCGAACAAGATTGACCACATAAGCGATAACTTCTTCGGTCAATTTTACATTGGCAACCGCGGCGACGGCTTTGTCAATTTTGGCGCGTGTTACAACCGATTTTACGCCATAAGTTTTTGCCGTCTGAGTTCCGGAGATTGCGCCGTGCTGGCTGACGATTTGAAGCTCTTCTTCAAGATTAGGATAGCTTAGAATATGTTTGAATAAGAAGCGATCAAGTTGCGCCTCGGGCAGGGGGTAAGTGCCTTGTTGTTCAATAGGGTTTTGTGTTGCGACAACCATGAATCGTTGTCCAAGATCATGGCGCGTTCCATCAATCGTAACCTGTCGTTCTTGCATCGCTTCGAGCAGTGCAGCTTGCGTCTTGGGCGGTGTGCGGTTGATTTCATCCGCGAGGAGCATGTCAGTAAAAATTGGCCCTTTAACCAAAGAGAACTTACTCGTCTGGAAATCAAAAAGATTTGTTCCCAAAATATCACCAGGCATCAAATCAGGTGTGAATTGAACGCGGCCAAATTTTAAACTTGTCGCTTGAGCAAAACATTGCGTTAAAAACGTTTTTGCAGTTCCGGGCGCGCCTTCGAGTAGAATGTGACCGCCAGCCAGCATTGCGATGAGCATAAGCTCAACGCTGTCGTCTTGACCAATAATCGCGCGCGCGATCTCACTGCGTATTGACTCTGTAAGCGGCTGAATATCTTTAATGTCCACGGGTGATTTCCTTCGTCCAGATTTGATAGTTTTGTGCATATGTCTCTAAGTCCAAAGTCGTTTTGCTTGACCGAACAGAATTGAGTATTTCAGAGAATTTGAGTGTGGTGCGCTGCGTTTCGCTATGTTTATCGAACCGTCTAACGAGTTCCTCTTCAGCAGTATTCGGCGGCATCGATAGTCGATCTGCTGTACTGGACAGCATATACGCGCTGTAAGGCATGGCCATATTAACCTGCCGCTTCGTCATTTTGATAAGATCTGCTGAGTTCTCCGCAAGGGCCTCTTTGCCCAATGCGTACACACGCTGCGTGGGCTGCGGCGCGCCAAAGCGCGTAAATGCTCGCCATGAAATAAGTATGCCCAAAGCAATTAAGCACAAGGTTGCAGACAAAAATGGAGGGGTAAGGGCGGTTTTGACAAGGTTACTTCGCGTGGCCAGGCCATGCAGTACGAGGTCAAAATAAACTTCATCATCGGAAAATCGTGTCATGTCGATCATATCCAATGATAATTCAGCCGCCGCAAATGACTTTATTCCATTATTATTCATCAGATCAGGATCCGATAAAATATATGTATCCGTGCTTTCCAAACGGCCCAAAATTATACCATTACCCGCAGTCAGAAGAGGGATGAGGCTTTCACTTTCCATCGTTTGCAAACTTGTGACATCTGGAATTGTGTATTTAAGCCGCGTGCGATCCAAATATGTGCGCGTTTTTGAAACATCATCCGGGCGAATAGTGACTTTGCGAGTTCCTACTTCGCGAGACACAAAAAGATCCTCGTCGACATCAATAATCGCATTTTCAATATCCTTCACGGAATAAGCATCACCGCGATAAACCTGCTTCTTGCTGAGCGCCGAAAATGTGTTCCACTTTGGCAATACAATGAGAGTAGGGACATCGAAGTCGATCTTCTCAATTCCGCCAGCGACATTCGTCGAAGGTAAAGTGTAAATCGTTAGAGCCTCTTGACGATAAGGGATGTCATTTCGAAGGGTGTAAACTTGTGTGTCCTGACTCCGCATCAATTGAACAATTCCAGCAAAACCGTTTGGAGACTTCGACATGGCATGAGAACGGCCATTATCAGATTTTTTCATCTCATCAACGAAACCTGACAGGGATATATATGCGCCAAATGCGAACAGCCCAACGACGAGTAAAATAATGAGCGTCAAAGGGCGAAACAATCCGCCGCCGAAATCAGAATCATGTCCGATGCGATCTGTCATGATGTTTGCTTTCGTTCGAATGCAAATGTTTCATAATCTGCACGTGAGCGCTCAAAATCATCTTTGGATAACGCTCTGCCGCCAAAATAGCTGCGTTCAACGCGGTCACCGATGTTGCGGAAAGCTTGACGCGCGAGATCAGACAAAATGCTGATGTGAGATATTTCTCGACTGGTCATAGCTTTAGGAACAGCTTTGGGTCGGTTCGTGCGAATATCAGAAATTGACCGCAAAAGAAGGGTGTGAATAGCTTCTTCATAACGCCCCTGCGCAGCAAGCTCATCAACATCTCCAAGCAAGCTTTTCGCCGCTTTGACTTCAGGTTGATATGTTGGAACGATTTCAGGTTTAACAGGGGCCTTTTCAGCGGGTCCGCGTTCAATATTGCTTAATCGGATCGCTTCGCTAATGATGAAAAATATCAAAATGGCCACGCCAATGATAACTGCGACCCAAAATAATACGGTAAAGAATTGATCCAAGCCATCAAACCAA
>CALLBH010000233.1 GCA_938001945.1 uncultured Robiginitomaculum sp. | reverse complement strand
AGGGATGCGGATACAGGCTGCGTCCATGATTGCCGTTTTGGCAGGGCTGATGATGATGGCGCTCGGCATGCTTAAATCTGGCGCGATCATGAATTTCGTCAGTCGCCCCGTCGTCAATGCTTATGTGACAGGCGCAGCGATACTCATCATGATTAGCCAGCTACGGCATATATTCGGAATTGAAGCCGGAGGCGGCACCGCCCTAGAGCTTATCCGCTCAATCGGGGCAGGGCTGTCACAGACCAATATGCCCACTCTGTTCTTGGGCCTTGGCGCAATATTGTTTCTCTGGCTCATTAAAAGCTATGGGGCATTCGGGCTGTATAAGTTAGGCATGCCGCGCAAAGGCGCGCGAATTGTGGCGCGTCTCGGTCCGTTCTCAGCTGTTATAATAACGATATTATTGTCTTTCTTCATGGGTTTAGCGATAAATTATAAAGTTGCTGTTGTGGGCGATGTCACGGCTGGACTGCCAAAACTTAGTATTCCGTCAACGGATTTTGCGATGTATCGGGATTTGGCTTTGGCGGCGTTCCTGATTGGTCTTGTTGGTTTTGTGGACGGTATGTCGACGGCGCAAACTTTGGCTGCGCGCTCACGTTCGCGCATCATTCCTGACCGCGAAATGATAGCGCTCGGCGTCGCAAATATCAGCGCCGGCATCTCAGGGGGGTATCCCGTCAATGGGTCGATGTCGCGCTCTGCAGTGAATTATAGCGCAGGCGCCAGAACGCAACTGGCGGGCATCATCACAGCGGCATTAATGTGCATTACGGCGGTGTTCCTTACGCCGCTGCTCTACCACCTTCCGCTGGCAACCCTTGCCGCGCTCATCATTGTCGCTTGTATCTCGTTGATTGATTTCAAACATCTGTGGCGCACATGGCAATATAGTAAAGCGGACGGCGCGACCGCCTTTGCGACATTCATATCCGTGCTGGTCTTTGGAATCGAAATCGGCGTCTTGGTTGGCGTCATTTTGTCGATGGCAATCCATATCCGCCTGACGTTGACGCCGCATGCCGTTTTGGTGGGCCGTTTTCCGGGTACGGAGCATTATCGTGACGTGACGCGCTACAATGTTGAGACGAGCGAGCGGGTCAAGACATTGCGCATCGATGAGAGCCTCTATTTTGCCAATGCGCGCTTTCTCGAGGACCGCGTCGCACAACTGCTTGAAGATAGCCCGGATCTGGAACATCTGATTTTAATGTGTACTTCCGTAAATCGTATTGATGCCAGCGCGCTGAATAGTCTGCTCAGCATGAATAAACGCCTCGATATGGCGGGCGCAAAGCTTCACCTGTCCGAAGTCCACAGCAAAGTGAAAGACCGCCTGCATCGTTCGACCTTTTTTGAAAAGTTAACAGGCGAAGTCTATTTATCCCAACATGACGCCATGGAAGCGCTCGATGATGAACCGGATTGGGCGGCTTTATCGGACCATATCGACATTCATTAGCGTAATATGCGAATTGGCTTTGAAATTTTCAATTTTCAGTTATGGTGCTTGGGAACGATCCAGCGGCGCCACTTTGGCGACGCGGACAAATTATAGGATGCGCCATGTCGGACGACTTAACGTCCGCCAAGGGTCCGCAAAAAACGGGTAGCGAAGCTTCGCCGCCGCGTCGGACAGGGCAACGCCATCGGCGTAAAGGCCCGTCAGGTCACGCCAAGACATTTGGCGCGCTTGATCTTGGCACAAATAATTGCCGCCTGCTTATCGCCAAGCAGACAGGGTCAGGCTATCGCATTATCGATAGTTTTAGCCGTGTCGTGCGCCTTGGCGCGGGCCTGTCTTCAACGGGCATGCTATCCCAAAAAGCCATGGACGCAGCAGTTGACGCCATAAAGATCTGTGCGGCCAAGATGAAAGCCAAAAATGTTGTGCGTTGGCGCTGCATCGCTACGCAGGCCTGTCGTCAGGCGGGCAATGGCGAAGAGTTTTTGAAGCGGGTCAAAGCCGAAACAGGCATAACGCTTGAGCTGATCTCGCCGCGGGTTGAAGCCCGTTTGGCCGTCATGGGCTGCTTGGCTTTGGCGGATAAGACCAAAGACGTCGTCATGGTTTTTGATATTGGCGGCGGGTCAAGTGAGCTATCATGGGTTGATCTACGCCGCGTGCGCTCAGGTGAGGGCGCTGAGCGGGTTCACCGCCCGCCAATTAGTGCGTGGGCCTCACTTCCCACAGGTGTGGTCACGCTCTCCGAAGCGATTCCATCTACTGATGAGTCGCCCGAAGGATTAGCGGCGCGCTATGAAGCGATGAAAGAGCATGTGCGCGGGCTCATTCGGGATGCGGGTTGTGAGAGCCGATTTACAAAAACTTTTGCCGAAGGGCGAGGACACTTAATCGGGACATCCGGCACGATTACCAGCCTTGCGGGAATATATCTAGAATTGCCTTACTATCAGCGCGACAAGGTTGACGGCCTATGGATGAATGGCGCGGACGTCACCGAAGTCTCGCGCCGCATGGCCTCTATGACGGTCAAAGAGCGCGGCAATATTAGCTGCGTCGGGCATGACCGCGCGAGCCTGCTTGTCGCGGGCTGCGCGATTATGGACGTATTGCTGGAAATGTGGCCCGCCGAGAAAGTCCGTGTGGCTGACCGCGGACTGCGTGAAGGTATGTTAATGGGTCTGATTGCGTCCCATAATAAGTCCGGGCGCGCTCCTACTCGTAAAGGCGATAAAAATGGCGAAAGATGAACCCCCGCGCCGTGGCCGCGTAACCAAGCCCGATAAGTCAGAGCAGCAAATCCGCCTGATGGACCAAAAAGTCAAAACGGCGCGGCGTCGTAAGCATAGCTCTACATTATGGCTGCGCCGGCAGCTCAATGATCCCTATGTGGCCAAGGCCAAGGCCGAGGGTTATCGCAGCCGCGCG
>CALLBH010000232.1 GCA_938001945.1 uncultured Robiginitomaculum sp. | reverse complement strand
GCGCCGAGCGACCCCGAACGGTCGCGTGTTTGCGTTTCTGTCAGTTCTTGATCAAATTGGTCACAGGAAGATTGCGCGAGCGCAGGCATAGAAATTGTAAAAAGTGAGACTCCAAATATTACTGCTAAAACTCTCATAATTCACTCTCGTTTAATTCGCCTTACGGGACGTTATAACCCATTTTGCGTAAATCACAAAGACGCTGGGTCCATCGACCAAATAACGCCGCCACAAACGTTTGGGCTGTTTACACAAACGATAAAGCCATTCGAGGCGCGAGCGCTGCATCCATTTTGGCGCGCGGGATTGAAAACCCGCGAGAAAATCCAGTGACGCGCCAACGCATAAACCCAAGCCCTTGCAATCACCACGATCCAGTGCTGCTTTGGCAATCATTTCTTGCTGCGGGCTACCGACACATAAAAAATGATAGCGCGCGGGATTATCCGCCATAAATTTCGCGCAGGCCTCAATGGCCTCGCGGTTGCGGCGAAGTCCCATTGGCGGGACGTGGACAGCGATATTAGACAGTCCATATTTTTCTGCTGTAATCCGCGCGGCCTTTTCATTGCCGACAATCATGGTCACGGGCGTATCGCTATTTGCAATATTTTCGATGATGCTGCGCGTGAGATCAGAACCCGGCACGGCATGTAGCGGGATACCGACAAATTTAGCCAGTAATTCGATAATGCGGCTATCACATACGGACAGCCAGGCGCTGCTAAAGGCAGGTTTAAAATCATCTTGGGCGCGCGGAGCGTTCACAACGTGGTCAACATTGGGCGTGACGATATAGCGAAAGCCGTGATCAGCGGTCACCCACATCGCGCGCTCAACGGTTTGCTCATGCGTGAGGGGCTGAAAGGTCATGCCTAGAAATTCATAACTGCGCGTATTTTCACTCATCTGGCCGCTTTGCGGTCTGTCGATGCGGTTAGAGGCCTGCGCGCGCGGCGAAATCATTTTGCTCTGTGTGTTCATGCGCCAAGGCATAGCGCAAAGTGCTAAATATAGCGTTTAAATCCCAAGTGCCGTCGAGTTAGATCATTACGCGAGGATTCAGGATATTATCCGGATCGAGCGCAGACTTTACGGTACGCATAAGCGCGAGTTTTACGGGATCCGCGCGAATCGCCAAATCGTCTTTCTTCATAATGCCAATACCATGCTCGGCGCTAATTGATCCGCCCATATCGCTGACCAGATCATGCACAGCTGTTTGAACGCGGTCCCAATTGGACAGGAATGTTTGCGAGTCCATATCAATGGGCCGCGCTACATTGTAATGAATATTGCCGTCCCCCATATGGCCAAACCCAACAGGGCGACAATTGGGAATCATGCGCGCCAGCAGGGCGTCTGCGCGCGCGAGGAATTTTGGTACGTCCGAGACCGCGACGCTGACGTCATGTTTGATCGAGCCGCCATCATGTTTTTGCGCGGCGCTCATATTCTCCCGCAGGGACAAAAGCTGCGCGGCTTGAGTGTCGCTTTGAGCAATGACCACATCCCGCGCGAGACCGTCTGCGATGGCGGCTTCCAGCAGCGCCATAAAGGGCGCTCGGGTATCCTCATCATCGCGGCCCAGTTCCCAATCAATCAACGCGTAATAGGGATGCGGGCCATCAAAAGGGTCACGGTGATCCGGTATATATTTAATTACTAGGTCAAGCGCGCTACGCGGCATCACTTCGAACATGGCGAGGGCCGCATTTTGCGCGCGCCCCAAAAGCGTTAGCGCATCATCCGGTCCGGCGAGCGCCACAAGCGCGCGCATGATCCCGGCAGGCGCAGGCACAAGGCGGAGACTCGCTGCGGTGATAATGCCTAAGGTCCCTTCGGCGCCAAGGAACAGCCGCGATAAATCATAGCCTGTATTATCTTTGCGAAGGCGCGATAGATCGGAATAAATAGAGCCATCCGCCAGCACAGCTTCGACGCCCAGACACAGCGACTTCGCGCTGCCATATTTAATGACGTGAACGCCCCCCGCATTGGTCGATAAATTTCCGCCAATGGTGCAGCTGCCTTGAGCCGCAAGACTAAGCGGAAATTTAAGCCCCGCATCACGCGCCGCCTCTTGGACGGATTGCAGGGTCATGCCTGCTTCGGCAATCAGCAATTGATCCGGCGCGCTGACATCGCGGAGCTTATTCATTTTACGCAAAGACAGCAGGACTTCGCCCTGCGGAGTGGAGCCGCCCACTAATCCCGTATTACCGCCTTGGGGAAGAATCGGAATTTTATGCGCGGCGCAAATTTTAACGGCCCTCGCCACTTCGTCCGTTGAGCGCGGCATAAGCATGAGGGGGGTTTGCCCAAAAAATTTATCACGCCATTCTGATAACCAGGGCGCAATGATGTCTTGATCCTGCGTCCAAACCTCTCTTGGCAGCTTTGATTTTAGGGCTTCGATGCCGGTGTTATTCACGCGTGAATGTCACCCGATAATGCTGTCTCAATCTCAGCCAAGGTGAGGTCCCCTTCACGCAATATCTCCAGATCATTGCCAATTACGCGCACAATCGTTGACGGTTTGGCCTGCGCCAGTGTTCCGCCATCAACAATAAAACGAACATTTTCGCCAAGGCTTTGTTCAACCTCATGGGCACTTCGCGCTTCGGGGTGATCAGATAAATTTGCGCTGGTGAGCGCCAGCGGTAAATGCACGGACAAATCCGACAACATATCAATAAAAGGCGCATCAGGGCGGCGCAGCGCAACCGTATCATCCGGGCCGTAAACATGCGGCGCAAGACGAAACACAGACAATGCCGGCAAAACAATCGTGAGCGGACCGGGCCAGAATACATTCATGAGGCGGCGAGCCGTCGGGCTTACCTCTGCATAACTGTCTGCGGCATGTTTGTGCGCGAGGCAAAGGGGAAGCGGTTTATCAAAGCTGCGATTTTTAAGATTATATAATTTATCCAGCGCGTCAGGTTCATCCGCGCGCGCCGCCAAACCATAGACCGTCTCCGTCGGGAAGGCGACAATATCGCCATTATATAGGCCTTTGGTTGCGAGCGTAATGCCTGCAACATTTAGTGGTAAGAATTTCTGCACAGTCTTCCCTTTCAGACCCATGAGCTTCCCGGCTCAGCCTTCATTAAACTCCGTCTCGATTTTAACCTCAACGTCATCGCCGATACCAAAACTGATCAGATGAGTCATGTTAAAACGACTGCGCTTAAGGGTCGTTGTCGCCGAAAACCCCAGCGTTTTTCCCGGATTGCCGAATGATTTTCCCGCGCCGTAAAATTTGGTTTTCAACGTCACGGGCTGCGTCACGCCGCGAAATGTTAAGTCGCCCGTAATATTGGCTGTGGCGGCTCCTGTTTTTTCAATCTGCGTCGAAACAAAGGTAATTTCGGGATGGGTTTCAGCGTCGAAATATTTAGAATCTGTGGCAAGTGTTTTATCAAAATCAGGCAGCCCCGTGCTCACGCTTGCCGCGTCAATTGTGATATATACGGAACTATTCTCCGGCGCATCGGGGTCAAAATTCAATGTTCCCGTAGTTTTATCGAAGCGCGCTGTGTAGCGCGACAAACCTGCATGACTAAGTGACCACGTCACTGAGGTATGGGTCGGATCAAGCGTATAATTGCCCGCTGGGGCCGATGTCGGGGCCAATTCTGGCGGCGTCGCGCAGGCCACTAGAAGCGTAGCGGCGGCCATAAGGCCAATGGAGCGGCGACAATATTGCGCAAAAGACATGTGAAAACCCTTTCAATATTTGCAATCAGCAGTATAGGACAAAGCCGCGGTGTCGCCTATGGGGCGAATCCGCCGTTTACGCATAAAGGTCGATTTATAGGCCATGTCATATATTAAAGGCAGATTTAGAATGGCAAAGTCAAAAGCCACAGATAATAGCGGCGATACAGACGCAAAAACCGGGAAGAAAAAAGCTACCCTTGCCTCTGAGCTACGCTTTTACGGCTTCTTCCTGCTCGCCTATTTTGTCTTTATCACATTTGCCTATGGCCAATACCGTATCCCATCCGAGTCTATGCAGCCGACATTAGAGGTCGGCGATCGCCTCTATGTGTCTAAATTTGCTTATGGCTATAGCCGTCATGACCTGCCCTTTGGCGGAAAAATGAAATTCCTCGGCGACGGCGTGATCAATGCGTCGCTGCCCGAGCGCGGAGATGTTGTCGTATTTCGCAATCCAAAATCAGGGATTGTTATGATCAAACGCGCCGCAGGCTTGCCCGGTGATGAAATTCAATACCGCGCGGGCAGACTTTTTATCAATGGTGAACTCATAGAGCGTGAGGAGATTGAGGAATTACTGTACCGGGACTACAAAACAAAACGGGTTATAAAAGTTTCCAAATATAGCGAACAATGGCCGAACGAAGAAAAGCCGCACTTTATTTATGAGCAATCGGATAGAGAGCTCAACGATCAACGTGGTCCATTTGTTGTTCCTGAAAACACGTTGTTTTTCATCGGCGACAATCGTGATAATTCCACAGATAGCCGCGCGTCTGCTGGTCCGGGATATGTGCCAATGTCATATGTCATCGGCCGCGCCGAAATGATGGTGCTCTCCTTTAATCGCTGCAAAGAAGAAGAAGGCTTGCGCTGTCCAAATGATCGCTGGTTCATCAAGTTGTGATCAAACAGTTCCGTACTCCATATTTATTAACTGCTCTTATAATCATAGCGGTCCTAGCGAGTAGTTGCGGTAAATTTGTAGAGCAGTTCAAAATACCCAGCGCGTCAATGACACCTACATTATGGCCGGGTGACCGCATCGCTACAGCTAAAATACACAATCCAGAATCTTTCGAATATGAACGTGGTCAACTCCTTGTCTTTAGGTCGCCCAAAACAAATATTGTTATAATTGCACGATTGATTGGATTGCCCGGGGATGAAGTTGAGTATCGTGCGGGACGATTATATCTGAATGGAACGCTCGTCGAGCGGAAGGAAACCGCGTCACATTTATACCGAGAAAGTAGATATGACGGCGCTCGGGGTGAAGTCGTCAAAGTCACTGAGTATCTAGAAATGCTTCCCGGCTCTGTAAGAAACTACCGTATATATGAGCGAAATGATAATAGTTTGAATGATCAACGCGGGCCATTTGTCGTGCCTGAAGGTCACTTGTTTTTCATTGGTGATAATCGCGATAATTCTACAGATAGTCGATCACCAAACGGTCCTGGCTTTGTCCCATTTGGGGCCATTTCAAATCTTGCTGTGAAGATGACGGTCACATTTAATGACTGCGAACCAGAAGAGGGGCTGTACTGCCCTGACAATAGAGTTTTACTGGATTTATAAGCCTCACTCGATTTTTCAGTAACATTATGCTATGCTCAAACATGGCTCAATATTCAAAATATCTCACAGCGTCGTTCCTCATAGCAAGCTGCGCAGCCCTGCCTATTCAAGCCCATGCAAGTTCGGTCACGGTTTACGGCAGCAATGCAGATGCCCATAGCTGTTACAAGGCGGCCTTAGCGGAGCGGGCGACGCGGCAAAATATAGACGCTTGCAGCGATGCGCTCGCGAGTGCGGATTTGTTTAAGCGCGACCGCGCAGCTGTATTGGTCAATCGCGGTATTCTTCACAAGCTTGATGATAATATTGAGGGGGCGTGGTTTGATTACAAAGCCGCCCTCAAGATTAATCCGAAACTCCCCGAAGCCTTGGCCAATCGCGGCAATCTTTATTTCCTCGCGGGTTATTTCGATAAAGCCATGGAAGATTACGATAATGCGATGGCGTATGGCATTAAGAACCAAGGGCCTGTGCGGTTGAACCGCGCCATGGCGCTGGGCTGGATGGGGCAAGACGCGCAGGCGCGCGCCGGGTTTGACGATGTGATTGAGCGTTATCCCAAATGGCAACTCGCCAAAGATAATTATCAGCGTTACAAAGATCGCATGGCAAAATCAGATGGAAAAATTTCAGGCTAACGCATCTAAGCCTTGCCCGCAGCCCGCAGTCTGAATAAGACGCGTCATGGGACTTAAACGGCCATTATCAGACCCCAAAGACGTGATTGTCATTGCGCGCCACGGCAAACCTGCGCTCTCGCGCAAAGTGCGCCTATCGTGGCGCGAATTTCGCGCATGGTGGGATAAATATGATGAAGGCGGCCTCGCTGAAGAGCAAAAAATCCCCAAGAAAATACAGGCCATTGCGCAAGATGCCGACATCCTCATTTCAAGTTCGCTGCGCCGCGCCCAAGAAACCGCATTTCTGCTTCGCGGGCGCGAGGCCGATATAGTCGATGAAGTTTTCGTTGAAGCCCCTTTGCCGCCCCCTCACCTGCCCTTTTTGAAACTGAAACCTAAAGCGTGGGGCACGCTGGCGCGGATTTTCTGGTTCTGGGGATTTCCCGACGATATGGAAAATGTCCATGACGGGCGCAAACGGGCGGGCCGCGCGGCAGATATCCTAGAGGGTCACGCTGCTGGCGGTAAAACTGTCGTGCTGACTGCGCATGGATGGTTTAACCGCATGATTAAAACGCATTTGCTGCGCCGCGGCTGGGTTTGCGTCAAAGATCAAGGCGATTTGCACTGGAAATTTCGGCGCTATGAGCGCAAAACAGATCAAACACAAAGCGAGTAATTATGGCCGATACACCGATTAAAGATCTAAGCTTCGAAGACGCCCTGCGCGAGCTTGAAGGTTTGGTCAATCAGCTAGAGCGCGGCGACGCCCCGCTGGAAGACAGCATTAAAATCTATGAGCGCGGCGCGGCGCTTAAGGCGCATTGCGAAGCCAAGCTGAAAGCGGCGCAGTTAAAGGTTGAGAAAATTGTCATGGGCCCCGACGGGACGCCGTCCGCCGAGCCGTTCGATAGCTAATCTGCGTGAGCGATTTTAAGTCTGAAATCACTGAATTTGCGCAAGCGTTTGAAACGCGCTTCGATGCATATCTCCCCGCGCCGGCCGGCCTGAAGGCCCGTATCGCCGAAGCCATGCGCTATACGGCGCTGGGCGGCGGGAAACGGCTGCGTCCTTATTTCGTCGTCACGACGGCCAAGATGCTCGGCTATGACGCCGAACCCGCATGGCGCGTGGCAGCGGCGCTGGAATGCGTCCATGTCTACTCGCTGGTTCATGATGATCTACCCTGTATGGATGATGATGATCTGCGGCGCGGCAAGCCTACTGTGCACAAAGCCTGGGACGAGGCGACGGCGGTGCTGACGGGCGACGCCCTGCTTACGCACGCTTTCGCCCTCATGAGCGCGCCGATGGACGGTGTTGACCCCCATACGCAGCTTGCCCTTAGCGCAGAGCTCGCGCGCCGATCCGGCGAAGATGGGATGATTGGCGGACAAATGATTGACCTGTCTATGGATACTCATCCCCAAGACGAAGCCACAATAACGCGCCTCCAAGATTTAAAGACTGGCGCGCTTATTCACTATGCCATCAGCGCACCGGCGCGCCTCGCGGGTGCAAGCGATGCCCAATATAACGCTCTGTCCAATTATGCCAAACGCGTGGGCTTGCTCTTTCAAATTACCGATGACTTGCTGGACGTTGAAGGCGACGCGCAGCTTATGGGAAAAGCGGCGGGCAAAGATGATGACCATGGTAAGGCCACATTCGTCTCTATTTTAGGCGTCGACGGGGCAAAGGCACGCGCGCAAGACATTGCGCGCGCCGCCATTGCCGATTTGGACAGTTTTGACACGCGGGCCCGCCCGCTACGAAATGCCGTGAATTTCGTGCTGGAGAGGCGCGCATAAATGTGCTTCTAAGAGGCATAAAACAGGATATATGTATGACGACGGATTGCTCACTTACCCGTAGCCGCGCGCTACTGGACACAGTCAAAAGCCCCGCCGATATTCGCGATTTCACCAAAGAGCAGCTACAGCAGCTCTGTGATGAATTGCGCAGTGAAGTGGTCGATACGGTGTCCGTCACCGGCGGTCATTTGGGCGCAGGTCTGGGCGTGGTTGAGCTTACCGTTGCGCTGCACCATGTTTTCGATACGCCCAAGGATAAGCTGATCTGGGACGTCTCCCATCAATGTTATCCGCATAAAGTGCTGACAGGTCGCCGCGAGCGTATGGGCACGATCCGCCAAGGCGGCGGGCTATCCGGATTTACGAAACGCACCGAATCAGAATTTGATCCATTTGGCGCAGCGCATAGCTCGACATCAATTTCCGCCGGGCTCGGTTTTGCCGTCTCGCGCGATTTGCAGGGCGAAGATAACAACGTCATTGCTGTCATTGGCGACGGCGCGATAACGGGCGGTATGGCCTATGAGGCGATGAACAATGCCGGCGCGATGGATAGCCGCCTAATCGTTATTCTCAATGATAATGACATGTCGATTGCCCCGCCGACAGGCGCGATGAGCGCGACTTTGGCGCGTATGGTGTCATCATCGTCTTACCGTAAAGTGCGCAATATTGGCAAAGCCGCCGTCAGCGGTATGCCCAACAAGATTAAAAATACGGCGCGTAAAACCGAAGAATATGCGCGCGGCATGGTCACGGGCGGAACGCTGTTCGAAGAGCTTGGCTTTTATTATGTCGGCCCTGTTGACGGTCATGATCTGGACGCGCTTATTCCTGTATTAGAAAACGTCAAAAATATGAAAGACGGCCCCGTCCTCATTCATGTTGTGACGCAAAAAGGTAAGGGCTATGCGCCCGCCGAAAACTCAGCTGATAAATATCACGGCGTGTCCAAGTTTAACGTCGTCACGGGTGAGCAGAGCAAATCCATCCCGAATGCACCAAGCTATACAAATGTCTTTGGCACGCAGCTCGTTAAGCAAGCCGAGCGCGATGATAAAATCGTCGGCATAACTGCCGCCATGCCAGGCGGAACGGGTATGAATATTTTTGGTAAAGCCTTTCCTGAGCGCATGTTTGACGTCGGCATCGCCGAGCAACATGCCGTAACATTCGCGGCGGGCCTCGCGGCAGATGGGTTTAAACCTTTCTGCGCGATTTACTCAACCTTCCTGCAGCGCGGCTATGACCAAGTTGTCCATGATGTTTGTATCCAGAACCTACCCGTGCGTTTCGCCATGGACCGCGCAGGGCTTGTCGGCGCTGATGGCCCGACCCACGCGGGGGCGTTTGATATCGCCTATCTTGGCTGCCTGCCCAATATGGTGCTGATGGCCGCTGCCGACGAAGCCGACCTCGCCCGTATGGTCGCGACCTCTGTCGCCTATAGTGAAGGACCGTTAGGTTTCCGCTATGCGCGC
>CALLBH010000231.1 GCA_938001945.1 uncultured Robiginitomaculum sp. | reverse complement strand
GAACGGATTTGGCATTTTGCCATGGGACGGCGTCCCGATTGCCTTCCTCTCGCTCTTTGCGATTGGTCCGCTTGCGCTCATGTATGGCGCCTCTATGGCTGCGATGCAGACGCTAACCGTTAATGCCGCAACGGATCCGCTACAGCGTAAGATCTTCCAGCTTATGCCGCTGATCTTTATGTTCGTCCTTGCGCCATTTGCCGCCGGTCTGTTGGTTTACTGGGTGTGGAACAATATCCTGACCTTCGCGCAGCAATATATCATCACCCGTAAATTCGGCGTCGAAACACCCTTTGATCGCTTCTTTGGACGTATATTTGGGCGCGGCAAAAAGGATGCAGAAGGCTAGTGGATAACAGCCCAAATCAATCTGCCGAGCCTGAGTTAACGCCCGAAGAGAAAGCGGCGCGTAAAGCGTGGCTAGAGGTCGGCCATCAACTCTTTGCCAAGCAGGTGGAGTTCATGCTGTCTGTGGTCAGCATGGACACATTGCCTAATCCTGACCTGCCTGAGGTCTGTTTTGCAGGGCGCTCTAATGTTGGCAAAAGCTCGCTGATTAATGCCCTAACCAATCAGAACAAACTCGCTAAAGCGTCCAATACGCCGGGCCGAACGCGTGAGCTCAATTATTTTAATGTTCAAGACCGTCTGCGTCTCGTCGACTTACCGGGCTTTGGATATGCCCGCGCGTCCAAAACCGACATCGCAAAATGGACAAAGTTGACGCGCCAATTTCTACGCGGCCGCGCGCCTTTGCGCCGCGTCTTTTTACTGGTGGATAGCCGTCACGGCTTTAAGCCCAGTGACATCGAGGTCATGGATATGCTCGACGAAACCGCCGTAATTTATCAAATCGTGCTGACCAAGATTGATAAAATTAAACCGCCTGCAGTTACTAAGCTGATGAAGAATGCCAAAAAACGCATCGCCAAACGCCCCGCCGCTTATCCGAATGTCATTGCAACAAGTAGCGAGAAAAAGATCGGTATTGATGAACTGCGCGCAGAGATTGGCGCGCTGGCGCTTCCGGCGGTTTAACCGGCAACAGGCGTAGTGATAGAATACGTACGTAACGCAATGTTCGATGTTACGGTTTCAGATGACTCTGCTCTACCAATCACCTTTAAGAATCTATTCGGCACCGTTACATTCACGCGAATAGTTATGACTCGTTTTTGACCATCTAATTTTCCGTCAATAAATTCGGTCGTCCCAAATTTATCGCTTTTATTCGTTTCAAAATGTTTTCTCATAGTATGCGTCAGATGAGCATCTTCAGGAATTGATTCTATTGAGTATTCTTGAGCCGTCGCAATTATCACATTATCAGCCACTCGCTGCGCGGCATCATACTCTGAAGAGAATCGCTATTTATCTGAAGCCACACCAGTGGAAAAAAGCATAGCTATCACACCCGCAATACTCAGTGATGTTTTCTTCATTTTGGTCATCAAATATCTTTTGTGATCAGGCGTAAAAGTTTGACATACTCACATCAGTCTAATTTCCGATTAAAATATGTTGTCTAAATTTTACTAAGTCGTAGCAAGAAGTTGTTTCTAAATGCGTCGCATCAGCAAAATGCAGCCCTGCCCGTACTCCCGTCATCCTCGTGCTCGACACGAGGATCCATGGCTCAAACTTCGCCGCGTCTAAAGTGAGTGAGCCAATTCAAGATTTTCGGTTTAATTAAAAAATGGACCCTATGGTCATGTCATAGGATGACGCGGCATAAGGGTTAAGCAGCCTCTATCGGCAAATGCCCTGTCTTCACGTAAATCAAACAGCCTTCTTTCGAGAACGGGTGATGCAGTGACATGTGCGGGCTGCGCAGCCATGTGCCTGCGGGGTAGTCGCCGTTCTCATCACTGAACACACCTTCGAGGACAAAGATTTCTTCGCCGCCGAAATGGCGATGCGGGTTAAAAATCGTTTCCGGCGCCCAGCGCACAAGCGCGCAGCTTTCGCCCTCATAACTATGCAGCGGCAATACGGTTAGACCCGGCGAACTTCCCGGTAAAAATTGTGCGGCTTTGGTGTCGACAGAAAATTGCTCCGTATCGCCCTCATCAAATTGATGCAGTTTCACAAAAATCACACAGCCCTCTTCGCTATGCGGTTTATGACGGCTGCCGATGGGATTACGCACATATGTGCCGGCAGGGTAGTCGCCGTGCTGATCGGAGAATGTCCCCTCAAGCACGAAGAATTCTTCGCCGCCGCCATGGGTGTGCGGTTTGAAATAAGATTTGGGTGCGTAGCGAACAAGCGAAGTGGCGCGGGCCACCTCGCCGTCTTCGGTCATGTTCACGCGATCCAATTTGCGGCGCTCTACTCCCGCCATCGGCGAAGGCTCCCACGCCATTGCGGTCGTATCAACAACCACGCGCTCACTAAAATCGGCATGAATATTCATATTATCCCCCGCAGCTCGGACGGCTCGCAACATTTGCGCGCCACGCCTTTAGATGCGTTAGGTTATCAGGAATATCGACCTTGGCAAAGTCGGCAAAAGCCAATCCCGCAAAGGCAGTAATGTCGGCCATCGTAAACACATCACCCGACAGATAGTCTTGATTTTGCAGCACGCCGTCCAAATAGCCCATTGTTGCAACGGCTTTTTCTTTTTGCTTCTGGCCCCATTCGGCGTTTTGATATGTTTCCAAATCCGGCCCAAGACCCGGCGTCGCGTGATGGAAATATGCGCCAACGGCGTCAAGTAATCCGCTCTCTGCGCGCTTATTCATCATGTGAATCTGCGCGCGCTGTTTTGGCGACGTGCCCGTTAGTGTCGGCTCGCCGTGGGAATGGTCGATATACTCCGTAATTGCCGTGCATTCAGAGGTACATGTCCCGCAATCCAGTTCTAATACGGGAACGCCCGCATCGGGATTCTTGGTACGAAACGCTTCGCCGCGATGCTCGCCGCCCATCACATCAACCGAGATGAATTCTGCGCTTGCGCCTTTCTCAGCGAGCGCAATACGCACGCGCGCCGGATTTGGGAAACCTTCTACGTCATAAATTTTCATGTCTATTGTCCTTGTGTATAATTCTACCTACTACTAGATAGGTATATAATTCACTGGAATGCAAGCGCTATTTTCATGTAGCGTGAACACAGCTTCGTTATCTTAGGAACGCCATGCCGACTGCTCAGACCATATTAGACAGCGCCGAAGCGCAAATGCGCACACGCGGATATAATGATGTTAGTTATCGCAATATTGCCGATGCGCTCGGGATGAAAAGCGCGAGCCTGCATTATCACTTTGCATCAAAAACAGATTTGGGCGTGGCGCTGGTAAGGCGTTACGCCGCAAATTTTCGCGCAGCTTACGACGCGCAAATACAAGGCACTTCCGCGCCGCCCGTTAAGCTTGATATATTCATCGCCCTGCACCGCCAAGCTTTGGCCGAACAAGAACTTATCTGTCTGTGCGCGGTCCTTGGAGCCGAGCGGGGTAGTTTGCCTGAAGCGATCAACGATGAAGTGCGCGCCTTCTTTATAGGCAACATCGACATTCTGACGCAGATTTTTAATAATGCCGGCCGCCCTAAGCCGGAACGCGCGGCCAAAGCGTCTGTCTCTGCCCTAGAAGGGGCAATGATTGTTGCGGGCGTGAATGGGGATATGGACGTCTTTGATGCCGCAGCAGAGTTAGTGCGGACGCAACTTTCATAAGCATTATTCACATTTCTATAAGTTTAAATCCCTTGGAAGAAATCCGAAGCGCTGTATAAAGCGCTCATGCAAAGACGACAAAATGAATTAGGATGGCAAAGCGCGCAAACGCTGTCTGAGGCCCTGCCCTTTATTCAGCGTTATGCGGGGCGCACAATTGTCATTAAATTTGGCGGCCACGCGATGGGCGACGCCGAGCTGACGCGTCAATTTGCCAATGACGTTGTCCTGTTAAAACATCTCGGGATTAACCCTGTGGTGGTTCATGGCGGCGGACCGCAAATCGGGCGTATGCTAGAGCGCCTCTCGATCAAAAGTGAATTTGTAGACGGCCTTCGCGTTTCAGACATTGAAACGGTTGAAGTCGCTGAAATGGTCCTGTCCGGCGCGATCAATAAATCTATCGTCGCCGCAATCAATGCTGCGGGTGGACGCGCCGTCGGGATTAGCGGGCGTGATGCGGGTTTGATTACAGCCCAGCAAAAACGTGCGGATTTGGGCTTTGCCGGAGAGCCGCAGACGGTTGACCCTTCTGTGTTGAATACGCTCGCCAGCGCGGATGGCGGATATATTCCTGTCGTATCCCCGATAAGCGCGAGCGCTACTCACGAGGCCCTTAATGTAAATGCCGATAAAGCCGCGGGCGTGATCGCGTCTGCGCTTGGCGCGATGCGCTTGCTGCTGATGACGGATGTCACAGGCGTGCTGGATGCGGATAAAAAACTTATCACCAATGTCAGTACCGACGAGGCGCAAGCCTTAATTAAGGACGGGGTCGCTGTGGGCGGCATGATCCCCAAATTAGAGACGGCGATTGAAGCTGTAAAAGGCGGCGTTGACGCCGTGGTTATTTTAGATGGACGACGGGCTCATGGCCTAGTCGTGGAGTTATTTACAGATCATGGCGCCGGCACACTTATTCATTAAATTTGGCCTCGCCGCTACGCTGTTAACAGCGGGGATTAGCGCGCAGGCCCAAGACGCGTCGCCCGACAGCGGGTGGCAGGTCTGTAATGAGACCTCATTCATTCTACACACCGCATCCGCATATACTGTTGCGGGAAAATCTACATCATCCGGCTGGCTGACATTGTTCTCCGGAGAATGCAGCAAGATCGACGCCCCTATCGGCGCCGCTCGCTTTCTCTATGCCGAGAGCAGTAGCGCGCACCAAGGCGGCATAAGAGAGTGGAAAGGAAGTGTTACGCATTGCGCGCTTAGCACCGATTTTAAATCTGATCCTGAACTCCCTTGCGATCTACAAAATCTAGAAACGCGAGCCTTTTTTGCCGTGGACCCCGCGGAGCAGCGCACAAGCCTTGTCGAGCCATCAGATTACGGCGCAAAAGCCGAGGCCGCTGGAACGCAGCGCCTTTTAATGGATGCGGGATATTCTGCATCAAAAGTTGATGGAAATCCGGGTCGCCAAACAAACCGCGCTCTGTCAAAATTCCTTAAAGATAAAAAGATGGACGGCAGCGCGACCTCACGTGATAAATTTATGGCGCTCGAAGAAACGGCAATTGCCAGACAAAATGATGTCGGAGTTGTCGTGTGTAATGGCGCGGATATGCGGATGTGGACCGCCATCGCGCATCGCGAAAATGCAGGCTGGGAAACTCGGGGATGGTGGCCCATTGAGCCTAATAGCTGCGCGCGCCCGCACACCACGACGATCAAGAATCTTGACCCGCACATCTTTGCTCTTCTCGAAGCCGAAGGAGACGACGCAACGGACTTGATACTCAAATCAGAGAGCGCCGTGCCGGCACAATTCTGTATTGCCGAGTCACGCTTTGCGACGCTTGAGCGTGAAAATTGCGCTGACCGCGGCTATCGCCCGGCAAGTTTTCGCCCCTTAGACAAAAGCAAAGATGGTGTTCAAGTCAATTTGAATGCCGATGACTTTGTTGAAAACAAACCCGGAGGGCTGCGCCGCTAATGACGCAAGCTAACGCTCCGCACAAACGAGACCGCGTTACAGATACGCGCTTGTCTGACACCGCCCACTGGATATTTGATCTGGACAATACGCTTTATTCTGCGGGCGCCAATTTCTTTGCGCAAATTGACGTGAAGATGACAGAATTTATTAGCCGTTACTTATCTTTGCAGCATGACGAAGCCCGCCGTTTACAAAAGCAATATCTTGTCGAATATGGCACATCACTTTCAGGTTTGATGGCCGTGAACGGCATGGATCCTGCGGAGTTTTTGGATTACGTTCATGACGTCGATCTCAGCATGCTTAAACCCAATCCGCAGCTGCGCGCGGCGATTAGCGCCCTGCCGGGACAGCGCCTGATTTATACGAATGGGTCCAAAGGCCATGCTAAAAATGTGGCAGGGCATCTTGAGCTCTTTGATCTCTTCCACGGGAGCTTTGGCATCGAAGATGGCGGTTATATCCCCAAGCCCAAACCAAAGCCTTATGGCATTTTCAATCAGCAATTCGGCGTTAAACCGCAGCAAGCCATTTTCTTTGAAGATAATCTGCGCAACCTAAAAGTCCCGCATGACCAAGGCATGATTACCGTTTTAGTCACCAGCGATGAAGACTGGTCTCACGAACCCGAAGATGTTCGCCCCAGCGGCGCGGCCAATATAACAGACCCCGCCTATGACCATATTGATGTGATTACATCTGATTTGGGATTATGGCTAACAGAGCGGATACGACCACTTCTGAATTATTGACAATCCATCACAAGTGGTGTATATTTGCACCACATAGAGGAGACTGTCATGCCCCGTCAAAGCATTACTTTAACACCACCCAATGAGGCTTGGCTTTTAGAGCAAGTCGACAGTGAAGAATTTGCTAGTAAGAGCGAAGTAATGAACGCCCTGATACGCCAAGCGCGCAAAGATCAAGAAAATATAGAAACGATACGCGCATCACTGATCAAAGGAGAAGAGTCCGGAAGATCAACAAAAACACTTAAAGATATTCGGCGTGACGCGGTGAGGGAATTGTTGGCCGATGGCACTTTACCATCTTAGCCTTGCGGCAGAAGCAGACTTAAAATCTATTTTCAAGAAAAATTGCCGTCGCCACGGATTAGATTTTGCAGATCACTATCACGACATTCTAGAGACTCAGATTTACCGCATCGCAGAAAATCCATTTCAGTATCCAGATCAGTCAATCCTACGAATAGGTTATCGCCGCTGTTTTGTCGGCGACCATGCAATATGGTACAAAATTATTTCGGAAAATGAAGTTGCCATTGTTCGTGTAAATTCAAAATAATTACACTCGCTTCTCAAACCATTTGCGCAACCCTTCTCGCTGCGGCTCGCTCATGTGCAGGCCGCGCTTTGTGCGGCGCCACAATACATCATTCGCGCTCATGGCCCATTCGCGTTTCATCAAATGCTCGACCTCTCGCGCATAGAGCCCTGCACCGAAATGCTCGCCCATATCATTCATGCTCTGACAATCCCCGATGACGTCATGGATCATCGTCCCATAGCAGCGCAGCAGGCGGTGAAGCGTTTTGGTATCCATCCATTTATATTTCACCTGCATGCCTTTTTCGAAAAGTTCAAAATCGGCATTTGGAAGATTGCCGCCAGGCAAGGTCGCGTTGACTGTCCAATCTTTGCCCGCCTTGGGGAAAAACGCAGAGAGCTTTTGCACGGCATGTTCAGACAATTCGCGGTAGGTCGTGATTTTACCGCCAAAGATCGACAATATCGGCGCTTCGGTTTCGCTGCCCACTAAATCAAAAACATAGTCGCGCGTGACTTCGGAGGCGTCGTCTTTTTTATTATCATATAGCGGGCGCACGCCCGCATAATCCCATGCAATATCATCGACGCTAATTGAGGTTTTGAGATATTCATTGGCCGCGCCGATCAAATAGTCTCGCTCTTCGATGCTAATTTTCGGCTTCCCGTCGGCGGGATCATAGGGCGCGTCCGTTGTCCCGATAAGCGTGTAATTATCTTCATAAGGGATACAGAAAATAATGCGGTCATCGGCATTTTGGAACATATAAAGATGATCGCCCTCATAGAGCTTACGCGTCACGATATGGCTGCCTTTGACAAGGCGCAGGTGATCTTGCTGATCGCCAGGAAGCGCGTCATCGAGAATATCATCAACGGCTATACCCGCCGCATTCACAACAGCGCGGGCGCGCACCGTGACTGAACCTGATTTATGCGGCGCTTGTCCTTCTAGCTTCGCCGTCCAAAGCCCGTCGTCATCGCGTTTCAGCGACGTGCATTTCATGCGCGGCAATATTACTGCGCCGTTTTCTTGGGCTTGCAGCGCATTGAGTACGACAAGACGTGCGTCATCGACCCAGCAATCGGAGAACTCAAAGCCCTTGGTCATATTATCTTTGAGGATCGATA
>CALLBH010000230.1 GCA_938001945.1 uncultured Robiginitomaculum sp. | reverse complement strand
GCCTTTGCGCGACAGCCCGAGAGCATGTATTGGAATCTTGCGCAGCTCGCCAATTGCCTGTCACTTATTGACGATGATCAGCGTTTGATTGAGGCACTACAAAGCTTCCAAGATGAATATCAAGTCGCCGTCACGCGCCATATGTTCCGCCGCCTCGGCGTTGAGCAAACCGGAAATCTGGAACGCGACACAGCCTTCACGCTCAAGACATTTGAGATGCTGGAAAACACCCGCGCCAGCTGGCCGCAATTCTTCCACGACATTAGCGGGCAGGGCGAGCCAAACTCCCACAGCGTTAATCTCGATCACTATAAAACGGATGAGTTCAAACAGTGGCGTATGGTATTTGATAGCTATACATCTAATGCCGCGCCGCAGCAGGGTGATCATCCAAAAGCGCTAATTTATGAGCAAATCGGCGCACTCTGGAAAGAGATTGACGAACATGATGACTGGACGGCGTTCCACGCGAAGCTCGCGAGTTTTGATGTTTAACTCTTAGTGCCGTCATTCCGACGCGCGTGTAGCGCGCCCGGAATCCAAGTCTAGGAATTGCATATAGAAGCGAATTCGCAATTGAGGATAAATTTAGGCATGGATTCCGGGTGGCTTCGCCACGTCGGAATGACGAGTTTTTACCGCTTAAGTCGCGTGCTTAAAATCACACTCGACACCGTGCGCTCAACGCCTGCAATCTCAATCACATCATCGATAATCGCATCCAGTTCGCGCACAGATAATGCCGCGATTTCGCAGATTAAATCATAGGGGCCGGAGACAGAATAGATGCTACGCACGCCTTGCATCTTGCTCATGGCCGCGATGATTTCATTGGTCATGCGCGGCTCGACGGTGATTGACACATGGGCTTTGATTTCTTGGTCCATATAGGCCGATGAGAGCTGAACGGTGTAGCCCTCGATCACGCCAGTGTCCTCTAACCGCTCAAGGCGCTTTTGTACGGTAGAGCGCGACAGGCCGAGTTTGGCCGCGAGCTCTGTCGTGGTGGCGCGCGCATTTTCGCGCAGCAAATTTAAAACGGCTTTGTCTTTTTCGCCAATACGCATAATGATACCTTAGTGATTTGCCGATTTGACTTTGAATCGGTCATTTCGGGAAAAGATATACACGCAATTGCGCAAAAGATAGCTTCTATATGAGACATTTTTGCGCATTATTGCGTTTCAGGAGAGTATTATGAGTAGACGCGACAACATTTTTCCAACCTATAACCCGCCCGCCATTGATTTTGTCAAAGGCGAGGGCGTCTGGCTGACCGATAATAAGGGTGATCGCTATCTCGATTTCATCTCCGGCATTAGCGTGAACACGCTGGGTCATGCCCATCCTGCACTGGTCGACGCATTAACTGAGCAAGCTGGAAAGCTGTGGCATTTGTCAAATATGTTCGATGTCCCCGGGCAGCAAGAACTCGCGCAGATGTATTGTGACGCAACATTTGCCGACCGCGTGTTCTTTGCCAATAGCGGCAGTGAGGCCGTAGAGCTGACAATTAAATCCGCGCGGCGTTACCATTTTGATCGCGGCGATACAAAGCGCATCAAAGTCATCGGATTTGACGGATCATTTCATGGCCGTACATATGCGGCGCTAAACGCGTCCGGCACCGAAAAATATCTCGAAGGGTTTGGCCCGCGTCTGCCCGGTTATGTGCAGCTCCCTTTTGGGGATCATGACGCGCTGACTGCGGAAATGGATGACACGGTTGCGGCTGTCATTATTGAGCCGGTTCAAGGGGAGGGCGGCCTTCGCCCCGTTCCCGGACAATGCCTACAGGGATTGCGCAAATTATGCGACGAGCACGGCGCGCTTCTGATTTATGACGAAGTGCAATGCGGCGCGGGACGCACAGGCAAGCTGTTCGCGCATCAATGGTTTGAAAATGCAGAGCCCGATCTGATGGCCTGCGCCAAAGGCGTCGGCGGCGGTTTCCCCATGGGCTTTACGCTCGCCAGCGAGAAAGTCGGCAGCGTCATGGTTCCCGGAACGCATGGCAGTACATATGGCGGCAACGCGCTCGCGATGGCCGTTGGCGCGAAAGTGTTTGACTATATTGGCGATGAAAAATTCATGGCCAATCTGAATGAAGTGGCCGCAGAATTTGAAGCGGGTCTTCTGAATATGGCGAACCAGAAATATCCGGAATTCATCGAAGGCGTGCGCGGTAAGGGTTTGCTCATTGGCTTTAAGTTGAAAGTGCCAAATATGGACTTCCGCACCATCGCCCGCGACCAGCATCATTTCCTTATTGGGACGGCGGGCGACAATGTCATTCGCATGGCTCCTGCGCTAAACGTCACGCATGAAGAGTGCAAAACAGCGCTGGCGAAACTCGATGATGTCTTTGCCCAGATGAAACGCGACGGCGTAAAAGCGGGCTAATGCCAGATCTTCCGCTCTATATTCTGCGCCCCGTGACGGGCGCAGATTTGGACGGACTTTACGACCTTGCCTGCTCGGCCGAAGGCGGCCTGTCCAGTCTTCAGCCTGACCGCGATTATTTGGCGAAATATATTGCGACAGCAGAGCATAGCTTTGCGACCGCCGATGATCCCGCCGACCCAAAGGTGACGCAAAAATATTTGCTCGGCCTCATTCATGTGGCGAGCGGGGAAATGATTGGCTGCGCGGCGGTGAAAACCAATATTGGCGCATCGGGCGAGCCGCCCTTTATCAATTTCGATCTCTCCGCTGATGAGCAATTTCTCTCGGCCTCGGACCGCTTTGCCGGCGCGACCGAAGTGGGCTCGCTTTATTTGAAAAAAGAACACCGCGCGGGCGGGCTGGGGCGTTATTTGGCCAAAGCGCGTTATCTTATGATCGCGGCGCAACCCAGCGCATTTTCGCGCACCATCGTCGCGGAGCTTCGCGGGGTCAGCCATAATGGCAAAGCGCCATTTTATGACGCCGTATTTGCGGCCAAATTTGGCTGCACATTCCTAGAGGCCGACGCGCAATTTGCCTCCTTGGAGGAACGCGCTTTGGCGCTGGTCTCTCCGGAAAAACCCGTGCGCGTCGATAGCCTGTCCGCTGAGGCCGCGCGCGTCATGGGCCAAGCGCATCCATCGGGCGGGGGCGCGCTAAAATTACTCCATGATGAAGGCTTTCGCGATAGCCGCACGGTTGACCTTTTCGACGGCGGCCCCATCGTTGCAGCGTGGCGCAGCAAGATAACAACAATATCTGAGAGCCGTGAAAATATTGCGGAGATTGGCGAGGTCGACCCAGATGATCCGCTACGTCTTGTTGCCGCCGGTGATTTGAAAAATTTCCGC
>CALLBH010000229.1 GCA_938001945.1 uncultured Robiginitomaculum sp. | reverse complement strand
GAATAGTATGGCCTCTTTCTCCATCCATCCCATAAAAATTAGCACGAGGAAGATTGCCACCACTCCAATAAAAATAAGTTGGTAGGCAAAACTCATAGAGGATTGCTTGAGCTGTATTTCCCACTCATCCATATACCGATTGGGCGTCCAGAAGCGGTTGGCGATACGGGACAGTCCGACAATACAGAAGAATATGAATGAGATTATTCCAACAACCATAGCAGTTTTTGTCGCGCTCGGCGATAGGTTGCCAAGCTCAATCAATGTGAAAAGCGGGAAAACCGGAATGGCCAAAATTGTGAACATGCGAAACCGCAATAGTGCACGACGCGATAAATCTTTTTCTTTCAGTTCAAATATTTTGAAAAAACTGGCTAACATTATCTCTCTCCTACTTCGCCGCTTTGGCTTTTAATTCGGCCAACTCTTCGGCCATAGATTTGAACGGGCGAGGACTGAACACCATGTCGATGGGAAGCTCAAAATAGTCGGCGATTTTAAAGGCGAGCTCGAGGCTGGCATTGTAATCGCCGCGTTCCAAATATCCGATTGTCTGGAAGTTGACACCCACAGCATCGGCCAGATCCTTGCGGGACAGGCCTCTTTCTGTTCTCAATAATTTTACGCGATTATGTATCATATTATTGTATATATACAACATTTATGGATATGTCAACAATGTTTTGATAAAACCTCCAATGTCCGCACAGGGCTGTATGCTCAATGACGCATCGAGTCGTCACAAAAGCAAAGGGCGAGCCGGGAAATATGAAGCGGACAGGCGTCTAAGCCTACACGCTCGCTAAACGCTCGCGCATGCGCCCTTTCGGGCGGCTTAGACAAAGCGGGCTCATTCCGCGAAGTCGCCTCCTTGCTGGAGACCAAGTTGTAAGTGTTTCGCAAAGAGAGACTTCGCGGACAGTATCTCGCGGCCCTCCCCTGTCGGGGCATGAGCACCACACTAAGTCCTATGTCCCCGGCGGGGTCACAGGCCCAAACCCGTTTAACGTAGGCCGTAACCCCACATCGCCCGAATCCAATACTGATCTCTCGTAAGTTTCGAACGTCGACACCCGGCCCGTCACAAAAGACATTTTGCAATATAGAGGGGAATGGGAAGGCGGGGATGTATCTGTTGGGATTAAGGGTAAGATATTGAAAACCCGTGTTTGTTTTCTAAGTCTCCCAAGGATAAAGCATACTCTCTCCAATTATGCCGCCGGAGGGCAGGATGATGGTTGGAAGTATTGCCTCCACCCCTACCCCGCCTGCAATTTCGCAATCGCGTCGCGTAGTTTCGCTGCCTCTTCAAACTCCAAATTCTCGGCGGCTTCGAACATGCGTTTTTCCATGTCGGCAAGGACGGCGGTGAGGTTTGCGCCGTAGGGGGCTTGCTCGCCTTCGGCCATTTCGAACAGGCCGCGTTTGGCTTTGCCCGCCATGGAGGATTGTTTTTTGCGGCCCGACGGCGTGTAGCTGTCGCGCTCTTCTTGAATTTGTTTACCCGCTTCGCTATCGCCGACAATATCTGCCACGCCGCGCGCGACGGTTGTCGGAACGATGCCGTGTTTTTCATTATGCGCGACTTGCCGAGCGCGGCGGCGATCGGTTTCATCTATCGCGCGCTGCATCGAGCCTGTGATTTTATCAGCATAGAGCACAACTTTGGACTCGCTGTTTCGCGCGGCGCGGCCAATGGTTTGAATGAGCGACGTTTCACTACGCAAAAAGCCTTCTTTATCGGCATCAAGAATACCAACAAAGGCGCATTCGGGAATATCCAGTCCCTCGCGCAATAGGTTAATTCCGATCATCACATCGAACACGCCCATACGCAGATCGCGAATGAGTTCAATCCGTTCCAGCGTATCGACATCACTATGCATGTAGCGCACCTTGATGCCTTGATCGTGCATATATTCTGTCAGGTCTTCGGACATCTTTTTGGTGAGCGTCGTAACGAGTGAGCGATAGCCGCGCGCAGTCGTTTTTCGCACCTCGTCAATCACATCGTCCACTTGGCTCGCGCCATCTTTGGCGACGGGGCGGATTTCTACTGGCGGATCAATCAAGCCTGTGGGACGAATGACTTGCTCAACAAAAACGCCGCCTGTGCGCTCCATTTCCCAGTTGCCCGGCGTGGCGGAGACATGCACCGTTTGCGGGCGCATGGCGTCCCATTCGCCAAAGGTCAGCGGGCGATTATCCATGGCGCTGGGCAGGCGAAAGCCGTGCTCGGTCAGGGTGAATTTACGGCTGCGGTCGCCTTTGCTCATCGCGCCGATTTGCGACACGGAGACATGGCTCTCATCGGTGAAGATAAGCGCATTATCAGGCAGATATTCAAACATGGTGGGCGGCGGCTCGCCCGGCGCGCGGCCCGTCAGATAGCGGCTGTAGTTTTCAATACCGGAGCAGAACCCCTGCGCGGCCATCATTTCGAGATCAAATTCCGTGCGCTGCGCGATACGCTGGGCTTCGAGCAAGCGGCCCTCGGATTCATATTGTTTCAGGCGCGTTCCAAGTTCTTTTTTGATGCCCTTAATCGCTTGGTGAAGCGTGGGACGCGGCGTCACATAATGCGAGTTGGCGTAGATACGCACGCTATCGAGTTCATTTTGCGTGCGGCCCGTTAGCGGGTCAAATTCAACCAGATTATCGACTTCATCACCGAAGAAATCGATGCGCCATGCGCGGTCATCATAATGGGCCGGGAAGACTTCAAGCGTATCACCGCGCACGCGGAATGTCCCGCGCGAGAATGCCAGATCATTGCGCTTATATTGAAGCTGCACGAGCTGCGCCATCAAAGCGCGCTGATCAATCTCTTGTCCCTTGGCGATATCGACGGTCATGGCCGTGTAGGTTTCCACTGAGCCAATGCCGTAAATACAGGAGACAGAGGCGACGATAATCACATCATCGCGCTCGAGTATTGCGCGCGTCGCGGCGTGGCGCATACGGTCAATCTGCTCATTTACGCTACTGTCTTTTTCGATGAATGTATCGGTGCGCGGCACATAAGCTTCGGGCTGATAATAGTCATAATAGCTGACGAAATATTCCACGGCATTATCAGGGAAGAAACTTTTAAACTCCCCGTAAAGCTGCGCGGCGAGTGTTTTATTCGGCGCGAGGATCAGCGCGGGGCGCTGCGTTTCTTCGATAACCTTAGCCATGGTGAAAGTTTTGCCTGAGCCCGTCACGCCGAGCAGGACTTGATCGCGCTCACCATCCTTGAGACCCGCAACCAATTCCTTAATCGCTTGGGGCTGATCGCCCTTGGGCGTGAAGGGACTAACCAGCCGAAATGGCTTCCCCCCCTCGGCCTTTTCCGGACGCTTGGGACGGTGAGGCACCCAAAGCGAAGGCGCTTCGGCAACAGACATTTCTACGGGCTTCGACATGGGATTAAGATAGAGAACAAAACCTGAATTGCAAGATGACTAACCCGCGTCAAGCTGTGCGATGTAGCTCTGCAACTTCCCCATGGCCGGGAAAGCATTATCGCGGAGTTTTTTCATCACGGCTTTCTTCTCGGCGTTGCCACCTATATCGCCAACGAGTTTGGAAAACCCGTCGAGGCGATTACCATACATGAAGGCGCGGATTTCGGGGTCTTGGCTCCAGTTAAATTGGTTCATCATATTGGCGGCAGTAAAGCGGACATAATCCGTGTCTTTATTGGGGAGCGGCACAATTCCCGTCAAAGAATTCTTTTTCGCCACATCACCTTTGTGCTTGGCTTCGATCCACGCAATCATTGAGGCGCTAAAGACAGGTTGATAGCTGCGCACGGTTTGCGGCGTGATTTTACCGGGCTCATAGACGGGCTTGGGCACAACATCTAACAGGGCGCTGGCGGAGCAGTCGACATGGACGTGGCCCGGCGTTGTCGGGACATCGCCCTGCACGAGTGAAATTTTATCTGCGCCAATATGCGTGACGCGGCCTTTGCGGATGATGTTTTTGACGCGGCGTAGCTGCTCCAGTTCTGCCTTGGATATGGTTGCGCCGTGGAACATGGTAGGGCGCACGTCTGTATCGAGGCGCAAGAAATATCCGCACGCCTCTAATTTGTCGAACATATCTTCGATGGATTCGCTCTGCGCGATGGCTTCAAATTGATTGGCTTGTGTGGACATGGTCGAGAAAAAGAAGTCGTCATGATTTTGCGTATTCTCGCGGTCAATCAACCACGCA
>CALLBH010000228.1 GCA_938001945.1 uncultured Robiginitomaculum sp. | reverse complement strand
TGCGGCGGTTTTATCGGCCACGTCTGGATAATAATGGCGCAGGCAATACTCCGTTAGCGCTTGCAGATTGTCTTTGGCATCTTCGAAATATTGCCGCTGAAATGTCCCGAACCGAATATGGCCGTGGGAGAGCCGCACCATAACCGCCGAACGCGTCGGCGACGGTTCATCCCCGCGCGTCAGCGCCTCGCCTGTCTCTATGAGTGACATGGTTTTGGACGTATTCACGCCGAGGCTTTCCAGATAGCGCGTCGCCAAAACTTCACGCACACCGCCGAGCAATGTCAGCCGTCCATCTCCGCTGCGCGAATGGGGCGTGGTGCCAGAGCCTTTGGTGCCAAGGTCTAAAAGTCGCCCGCGATCATCGCGCAATTGCGCAAATAGAAATCCGCGTCCATCGCCAATATCGGGATTATAATGCCGAAATTGATGCCCGTGATAACGTAGCGCGAGGGGTTGTTTCAGGTTGCCTTTTAACCGTGCGAAATGGCCGAAATGCTTTATCCATTCCTCGTCACTTAACTCGTCCAGCCCAACGGTTTTGGCCGCACGGTCATCGCGATAACGTAGAATATGTTTCGGAAATTCAGCTGCGGAAACGGGGTCGTAAAAGTCCTCACCCAGCTCCGTGATTTTAACGTCGGGTGTATAGTCCATTACATCCCAAGCTCTGAGCCGAAATGGGTATGGACATTTTGATAGAATTCCATCGCCATGACGCGCTTGCGCCACGCGCTCATCGCTTTGAATTCGGACAAATCAACTTGTGAAATATCTGCGGGATCAAGTGCGGAAATCATCGCAATATCAGCAAGCGATAGGGTGTCGCCCGCGATAAAGTCACGGCTCTCGAGGACTGTGTTTAAATGCGCGCCGTCAACGCCAATCATGCGAAGGCCAAATGCGAGGGACTTCTCGTCCGGCTCTTGCCCGATAAATTTATAGAGGACGCGATTAAACATCACCCGCCCCATTGATTGCCCCAAATGCACGCTAGCAAAACTCATCCAGCGATCAATATTGGCGCGTGCCTTTAGGTCATCAGGAAATAAATCTGACTTATGTTTGCTCGAGAGGTAGCGCAAAATCGCGTCCGACTCCGTTAGGCTAAAGTCCCCGTCTTGAATAACCGGAACACGGCTCATCGGGTTGAGCGCCATAAAGGCTGCGCCGCGCTGCTCACCGCCCGCAAGATCAACCGTGTGAAACTCGTGCTCCAGTCCCAATGCGCTCACAGCGTAGCGCACTTTGTTGGAGGGGGACGAAAAGGGATTACCGTAAACTTTAAGCATGACAGCCTCTCTTGATCATATTTTTGCGTAGAAATTCGCCGACATCGATAGGGATTTTGCGACCAGGCGGGAAGGCGCGCGTGAAATTTAAGAAACCATGCGGCATCGCTTTTTCGTGGTGGTGATTAACCTCTACGCCAGAGAGACGCAAACTATCGGCATAGGCTCGCCCCTCTTCGCGCAGCGGATCCAGTTCGGTAGTGAGTATATAAGCCGGCGGCAGGCCCTTTAGGTCTTTCTCGAAAAGCGGCGAAAGACGCGTATCCGTGACATCCGCCCCGCAGACATATTTGGCTTGGATATAAGTCAGCGCCACCGCGCCGATTTCAAAACGGTCTTGCCATCCGATTGTATGCGGGCGCTTCTCGGCCAGCTGCATCAGCGGATAGAACAGCACCTGCGCGGCGAGCTCTCGGCGATATTTCTGCGCCAAATAAGCAGCGAGATTTCCGCCTGCACTGTCCCCGCCAATGGTCAAACAATTGCCATCAATGCCATAGGCCTGCCCCTCTTCCATGGCCCACATCAAGGCCCGCTCAGAGTCATCAGTTGCCGCCGGGAATGGATAGACAGGCGCGAGGCGGTAATCAATTGCGACAACGCGATGCCCCGATGACAAGGCGATACGGCGGCAAATCCCATCATGACTATCCAGATCACAGGCGATAAATCCCCCGCCGTGATAATATATATGGGCAGGCCCTAATTCGGGCGCGTCATGCGGCGTGTAAATCCGCGCGCCAATATCATGCTGTCCATGCGCAATTTTAATATCCCGCACGAGCTGCATCTTTGGCCCCGGCGCTTCGAACCGATAGGTTAGCTTGCGGATGCGCGCATGGGTTTTTTCAAATTTATCAGGCGTATCGCGGAACTGGTTAAGCTGCGCGCGCATGTCGTCAAATAGGCTCATGGCGCGTAACCTCCCTCCTCCAGATATCGTATTTCCTCGGCTGTGCTAGCGCGGCCCAAAACATCATTACGATGCGGGAAACGGCCAAAGCGCTCAATCACCTTCCGATGCGCTTTAGCATGAAATAACGTATTGGAATTATCAATGCCGCGATCAATCAGATAAACACTCTCGCTTTGGTCGTCCTTATTTTCGCTATGCATATAAGGCATATAGAAAAAGGCACGGTGGTCTTGGTCGGTTTTTAAATCGAAGCTATTTTTCACCGCCCGTTTCGCGGCAGCCAGCGCCAATTTATCCCATGTAAACATGGCCGCTGTGCCGCGATACATATTACGCGGAAATTGGTCGAGCATAAGGATCAGCGCGAGCGCGCCATCTTTGCGCGCCTCCCACGGATGCGGAGAGCTGCGCCCGACCGACAAGGCCGCTTCGATGGCGTCAACTTCGAACCTTCCGCGCACTGTCGCATCAAAAGCGTCGGATTGCGCAAACCAATTTTTCGGCCCGGCCTCTTCGAACCAAAAGTCCAAAATCTGAGTCGGGCTCGCGCTCATAATCTTATTTCACCGTCTTCGATTTCGGTGACAATCGCAGGCGTCAACGGCACGTAATCATCGCCCTTGGGCGGAGCGTAAAATAACGGATCCGATATTTTCTTGGGATCAAATCCTGCTTTAACCAAATCTGTTTTCTTGAATTTAAATGTGCTGGTGGTGTCAGTCTCTGTTGAGAGGCGCAGGAAAACCGGCCGCGCATAATGCGGCAATTCCGATGTCACATGCGCGAAGAGTTTTTTCAGATCGATATCCTTATTCGTCACAAGCGAGGCCATACCCGCGCGGCCATCATGACCGGGCACGGCGACGCCGTAAACATTGGCCTGCACAATACCTGGGAATGCCGACATCACGCCCGCCACTTCATTGGTCGCAACATTTTCAGCTTTCCAACGATAGGTGTCTCCAACGCGGTCCATGAAATAATAATAGCCCTCTTTGTCACGGCGCACCAGATCCCCTGTGCGAAACCATCGGTCCCCGGGTTTGAATACATCACTCAGGATTTTCTTTTCCGTCGCGGCCTTATTCTCATATCCGTCAAAACGGAACCGCGCATCGTCTTCTTTGATTTCACCAATCAGTTCCCCGACGACATCATTGGCGGTGCGAACGCAAAGTCCATCGCGCCCGCGCGGATTACGTCCGCTATCGACGTCATACTCAATAATATCGACATTGAACTTGTGCTTTAAATATCCCGGCACGCGGCCAATCGCGCCGACCCGTCCGCGCACATTAATCAGGCTAACATTGCCCTCCGTTGCGCCATAAAATTCGATAACATTGGGGATGTTAAAGCGGCTGACAAAACCCGACCAGACTTCGGGGCGAAGACCATTGCCAATGATAAAGCGGATATTATGGCTACGCTCCATGGCGTGCGGCGGCGCGGACAATAGAAAACGGCAGAGCTCTCCGACATACATAAAGAGCGTCGCGCCATATTCTGAGCACTCTTCCCAAAATTTAGACGCTGAGAATTTAGGGCGTACGATAACCGCTCCGCCCTTCATCAACGCGCAGCCCACACCGCACAACCCGCCCGTGGCATGATACATCGGCAGAACCATCATCATGCGATCTTCGGGACCGCATTTCGCGCCTGCCGCAAAACCGCGCATATAATTTTGCCCGCGCACATGGGTCACTTTCGCCGCCTTGGGCAGGCCTGTCGTACCGGAAGTAAACATTTTGAGCAGCTGATCGCCCGCTTTAATCGCGCCGCGATGCTGCCGCGACGGACGCCCGGTCTTTTGCGCAGCAATCGCGTCATCAAAACTATCCAGCCCTTTGACCACGCCGAAAGCTGATAGCGCTTTCATATCCGCGGGCAACTTGCTTTTAGCCCCAAAATAGGCCTCGCTCATTTCATGATCGACAATCAGAAATTTAGCATCCGATATGGTGACGCAATGCTGCAAGGCTTTGCTGGCGAGTTGATAATTGAGCAGCGCCGGAATCACGCCAACCTTAGTTAGGCCATACCACAGCGCGACATATTCAAGGCGATTGCGGACGAATATCGCCACGCTGTCTCCGGGCTTTAGCCCTTCATCTAGGGCCCACCTTGCCACTTGGTTCGCGTAGGCATCAAATTCATTATAAGTCCAGCTGCGCGCGCCTTCGATAAAGGCCAAATTACTTCCAAATTCATCGACGCTGTTCTCAATGTCATCCGGCAGTAACCGATCAGATTTCGGATCTACATCTTTGACATAACCTAGCATTCGCAGCGCGTCGCTTAGATATCGATATTCTCTTTTGATTGCAGCAAGCAGACCCATTTACAAAACGCCCTTTTATGTGATTTGGGACACGATAGGCAGGGCGGCTCTAGCGTCAATATAAAATCACGTTCTGATACATGTGGCATAAAAAACCCTCGCTGGGAAAGCGAGGGCCTTTTAAAGGAATGAGGCTGACTAGGCCTCTTTTTACTGCAGCTGGGAGACTGCGTGGGAGTGCGGCGGGAGACCGCGAGTGCCGATGGGAACGGCGTCATTGCATTTGCAATGAAGTTATCCCTATCTTTGCAACAGGCGTGCCAACCCAAATAGGCGTATTTTGCACGTGAAATTCCCTATTTTGGTGAATACGAGCATATAGCTGTCTCATAACGACACATAGTGTGCCGTCGTGAAACAGTTCCAAAGCCGGTTTACGGAGTTGTGCGAGAAGCTGTTTGACGTGCCCCCGCGAATTCAAAGCGATCCCGCGCCATTGCAAAGCCATTTATATAATTTGGCGAAAGACGCACTTGGCGTTCCCCGCCATTTTGACCGCGCAGAAGTAATGTTAAGCCCTCACCGCCTTGTGCGCGTTGCAGCACGTCACGCGGAACATAGACTCGCATTTGTTCACGGCGTTTACAGGATGACGTCACGACATAATCGGATCCGCCATATCCACCATTCCAATATCCGCCGCCATAGGAGCTGCGCGGGAAGTACCCGCGATTATATCCGCGATAACTCGCCGTGAGGCCCGAACGGCCATAGGGACGGTGGCTCACCGTCTTGGCGCTCGTATTTGCTGAAACATTCACAGCCTGATCCGGGCTTTGGAAATACATGCCTTTTGTTCTGCTCGAGCTCGACCTGCGACTGACGGCGGGTTTGCTTGGGCGCGAAGCCGGCTTGCTCACACTGCGCGGGGCAGGACGGCTTACGGGCTTACTCGCCGGTTTTGGCGCAGGGCGCGACACGCTCGGGCGCGGCTTAGGCGCCGGTTTGCTTACGGGAACGCTTGCCTTGGGTGACCGTAAACTCCGACCCGTGCCACGCGAACTTCGATCTGTTCCGCCGACACCACGCGGCGCGCGGCGATAAACGGTAGGCGTAGGCTGCGGGCCATTAACAGGGACATCGGGCGTAAATGTGCCATCATCATCACCGCGGCGCGATGGGCGCCGGCGCGGGCGACGCGGCCGATCTACGACAACGCTGCCATCGTCGTCATCACTGGTTTCTGGATCACGATCGTCGTCATCGCGGTCGCTACCGCCGCGACCTTTTCCGTCGCGATCACCACGGCGACCTCTGCGGCCATAACCACCGCGATCCCCGCGGCGATAATGTCCTCCGCCATAATAACTTCCGCCGTAATGGCCGCTCCCATAATATGGGGATATATCTTGGACGCGGTCTTCACACGACAAAACCGTTGCAGAGTAATCCGCGAGTAACACTTGCTCCCCGCCCGCCCAGCGCGCGCGGTTGTAAACACGCATCTCAGCCGGGTTCGCTGACGGGGTGTCATAAACAAGCCCGACATCCAGCCACGCGCCGCCGTCTCGGTTTTGATACATCTCGGCAGTTTGGAGATATGCCGTCGCAGTGACATCTTCTGACCATCCACCTTGTTTGATCGAAGGAGAGCGCAATTGCTTCAACCCCGTAAAACTATCGAGCACAGGGAAACTACGCTGCGCGATATCTTCGGGACTGCGTTCATTCACAGAGGATGCGCAGGCCGTCATAAGTAAAGCGGCCCCGCTCAGCAAAACTAATTTAGACATATGCGACATAAATTCTCCAATCGTTGACCTGCTATACACTCGCAAGATTGAGGCCACACTGAAGCGCAAATTCACATCGCATTCATGTGATGCGCTTTGCTTAAATAGACCATACGCGGCTGGGTTGAGTCAAATATAGGAGAATGTGTTCCAAATGTGCCGCTTCGAGCACGATAGCCAGACACACGATGTTAATGGTACGGGTGGTCGGACTCGAACCGACACTCCAGAGGAACTGGATTTTGAATCCAGCGCGTCTACCAATTCCGCCACACCCGCGTAACGTATAAAATCAATCCGGTGGATTGATTTTAGTGGAGCGCCTTCATCGCAAGATGAAGGACCCCGTAAGCTACAATCCACCCAAGAGACAAATTGCAACGAAGCGCCCCATTAGCCGCCTGACACCGCGCGCGCAAGCCATGCATTCATATGCGACAAAAAAAATTATAATTTTTCTTCTCTGGGCGGAATAAATCACTTAACCCAAAACTCTACTAGCGGTAACTGCCGGCAGCCATGATTTTGGGCGCTTGCTCACACACTGAGAAAGTCGCTGTCACACAGCCTGGCGATACAAAGTTGTCATGCGCTGAAATTCAAACTGAATTTGATGACATGGAACGTGTGCTACGCGAAGCAAAGAAGAATAAAGGTGCGTCAGGGGCGAACATCGCTGCTGCAGTATTCTTCTAGCCTGCAACTGTTGGTAACTATGTTGATGCCAAAGACGCTGAAAAGCTTGTTCAAGAGCGCCAGCGCCATCTGACTAAAATCGCTGACAATAAAGGCTACTAATTTAGCACCTTTTAAGTAAATTTAACGCCTCCGCTGGTCGGGGGCGTTTTTATTTGTTTAGGATTTAGAGTGTAGAACGCCGTTATGAGCCTAAATTCCTTCCTCGAAAATATGTATGACCGCGTCAAAGCCCTTGCTGGCCACAAACGCGCGGAGCCTGCCCTTGCAGTTGTCTCCTTTGTTGAAAGCTCAATCTTTCCTATTCCGCCCGACGTGATGCTGATCCCGATGGTCGTCTCACGGCCAGATCGGGCATGGCGTTACGCCCTCGTATGCACCATCGCCTCTGTGCTGGGCGGGATGCTGGGCTATCTGATCGGGTGGATGTTTTGGGATGCGATCGCGCAGCCCATCATCGAGACCTTAGGCAAAGATGATAAAATGGACGCGCTGCAGCGCCTCTATGACACACATGGGACTTTGGCCGTATTTGGCGCAGGCCTGACGCCTTTCCCTTATAAGATCATCACGATCATGAGCGGCGCGCTTAAACTGAACTTTGGGCTATTTATTATGGCCAGCGTTATGGCGCGGTCTTTGCGGTTCTTTTTGGTTGCAGGAATTATCAAGAAATATGGCGTCACAGCAGAAGATTACATTCGTAAGAACTTTGCGCTGGCAACGATAATCGTCTTCGCTTTGCTTGTTGGATTATATTCGATTTGGCACTGGGGCATCAGCCCGATGATCTTTGGCGCGCATTAAACGTCAGGAAAAAGCCCGACCACGTGTTCAAACCCATATTGTGCAAAAACTTGTCGGCGCGCGGGCCCCGCATCGGGGCCAATCAGCAGCGCGCAGTCCGGCGGTTCCCTGCGGCGATTTTCGGGTATTTTCGACAAAAGCGATTTAACGCGCCGCGCAATCGCCTCGCCGCTATCAATCCAATTTATGGTCTGCCGCGAAATAGACTTAAGCTCGTCCACCAAAAGCGGGAAATGGGTGCACGCCAGAACAACCGTATCAATGTCTGCCCCGAAGCGGCCTTCAAAAAGCGGCGCAACTTCGCGGCGTAATATCTCCATATCAACGCCGCGCCCCGACATCTTATCCTCGGCCAGCGCAACGAGCGCGGTTGAGCCTAGGAGCAAAACGCGGCAGTCCCCCGCAAAATTTTCGATCAAGTCGTCGACATATTTCCGCTTCACAGTTCCGGGCGTGCCGAGCACAGCCAGCGTGCGTGTGCGCGAGGTCAGCGCCGCAGGCTTAACCGCGGGCACAACGCCGACGACAGGAACATTCACTGCGGCGCGTATATCATCGAGCGCCGTGACAGACGCCGTATTGCACGCCAGGACGATGATATTGGGGCGAGTCGCAATCGCAAGTGTTGCCAGTAAGCCCGGCAAGCGCGCCCGAAGCGCCGCTGCGCTCTTCGTCCCGTAAGGCCGAAACATATCATCGGCGGCATACGTCATTGACAGCCAGGGCATGTGATCGCGGATATGCCGGGTCACGGACAAGCCGCCCATACCGCTGTCAAATATTAATGCTCGATGGCCCATAACCGTCCTTGAATGATTCGCCGTCCTAGTTTGCAGTCATTCGTGTCAATTTGGTTTATTTTTTGTCGCTGCAATGGCAGAGCAGTAATTATGTCAGAAAACTCCGCCCTTAATTCCAATTATGGCCGCTACACTGTGTGGCTGATTCTGGCTATCTCAGCCATTCGGATTATCGGCCTGCCTTTTTCGCAGGTCGGCATGCATGGCGACGAAGCGCAATATTGGAGCTGGGCGCAAGATTTAGATTTCGGATATTTCTCTAAACCCCCTTTGATTGCTTGGATTATCGCTGCAACGACGGGCATATTTGGCGATGCAGAATGGGCGGCGCGATTAGGCTCCCCGCTGTTTCACGCCCTCACCGCGGCGCTTTTATATTTCGCGGGCAAAACATATTTTTCGCCGCGCGAAGGCTTCTGGGCTTCGCTTATTTTCCTGCTGATGCCTGCCGTATTTTTATCCTCCGGCATTATCAGCACAGACGTGCCGCTCCTCACGCTGTGGGCGCTCGCTCTACTGTGCCTCGGAAAATTACGACATAGCCCAAATTGGCGATGGGCGCTGGGCCTGGGGTTTGCCATTGGCCTCGGCTTAATGGCGAAATACGCCATGATGTTTTTCTTCCCCGCCTTAGCGCTCGCAATCCTATTTGATGCGCAAACGCGACGCGCCTTGCTGCATCCGCGCAGTTTAATCGTGATTGCGATGGCAGGGATGATTTTCGCGCCCAATATTATTTGGAACGCGCAGAATGATTTTCAAACGGTCTCCCACACGGCAGCAAATTCAAATCTGGACGGGCCGCTTTTTCATCCACTGGAACTGCTGGAATTTTGGGCCAGCCAGTTGGGC
>CALLBH010000227.1 GCA_938001945.1 uncultured Robiginitomaculum sp. | reverse complement strand
ATCATCCCGATTGCGCCCGCCGTCGAAGGATTTACTCAAATGCTCTCCGGACATTTTGCGGGCATGGAGCCGAGCACGGCCGAAGAAAACCTGCAATCGCGCGCCCGCGCTGTGACGCTTATGGCGCTGTCTAATAAATTCGGGCCAATGCTCGTCACGACAGGCAATAAGAGCGAGATGGCGGTGGGCTATGCCACGCTTTATGGTGATATGTGCGGCGGCTATAATCCGCTCAAAGACGTGTATAAAACCGAGGTATTCCGCCTGATGCGCTGGCGGAATAAACACACGCCGGATGATTTGCTCGGCGGGGATAAACCGTGCCCAGAGCGCATCATCACAAAACCGCCTAGCGCAGAGCTTCGCCCTGATCAAAAAGACAGTGACAGCCTTCCACCTTATCCCGTTCTGGATGATATTTTGATGGGGCTGATTGAGCATGAAGAGCCTGTCGAGGATATTATCGAACGGGGTCATGACCCTCAAGTCGTCGCGCGCATACAAAATCTACTTTACATTAACGAGTATAAGCGCAGACAGGCTCCGCCCGGCGTCAAAATCGGGTCTAAGAATTTCGGCCGCGATCGCCGCTATCCAATTACTAACCGTTATCGGGATCATGTCCCGCAAAAGAGCTAAATTATGACCACGCCTATTGTACGTTTTGCGCCCTCTCCGACGGGTAAACTTCATGTCGGAAATGTCCGCACTGCTTTGATGAATGTTCTGTTCGCGCGCGGGCTTGGTGGTCAATTTGTGCTGCGCATTGATGATACGGATTTAGAGCGTTCGACAGCCGAATATGAAGCGGGCCTCAAAGAAGATCTGACATGGCTGGGCCTGACATGGGATGATACATTCAACCAGTCTGACCGTTTTGACCGTTATGAGAAAGCCGCCGATAAGCTGCGCGAAATGGGGCTGTTATATGCCTGTTACGAGTCGCCCGAAGAGCTGGATAAACAGCGCAAACTTCGCCGCGCCCAAGGACAGCCGCCCATCTATAACCGCGCGGCATTAGAATTATCAGCGGATGATCGCGCGGCGCTTGAGGCGCAAGGCCGCAAGCCGCATTGGCGGTTTAAGCTCTCCGGTAAAACGGCAAGCTGGACTGATCTTGTGCGCGGTGAACAGAGCATTGAGACGGGCTCTATTTCTGACCCTGTTCTTATTCGTGATGATGGCTCATTTCTTTATACGCTGCCCAGCGTTGTCGATGATATTGACGCCAAAATCACCCACGTCATTCGCGGCGAAGATCATGTCACCAATAGCGGCGCGCAGATTGAAATCTTTGAAGCGCTCGGCGGCCCCGTGCCAAATTTCGCGCATACACCGCTGCTTGTGGGCGCGGATGGCAAGAGCCTCTCTAAACGCCTCGGCAGCCTTTCTATGGACCAGCTACGCGAGCAGGGCTTAGAGCCGATTGCGGTGCTATCCTTGCTGGGTAAAATCGGAACCTCTGATCCTGTCGAAGCCAAACCGTCATTAGACGTTTTAACCTCCGAATTTTCATTTGATAAAATCGGCCGCGCCCCGGCGCGTTTTGACGAAGCCGAGCTGGCTTTGGTCAATGCGCGTTACCTGCATGATATGCCTTACGCTTTGGCCAAACCGCGCCTTGAGGCGCTTGGCGCAGATCACGGCGAGCCGTTCTGGAGGCTGGTGCGCGCCAATATTGAAAAGTTCCGCCAATCGGCGGGATGGGCGACAACGCTTTACGCGCCAATGCACGGCACAATTGCAGACGAAGACAAAGAGTTCTGCGCGCAGGCCGCTGATTGTCTGCCGAGCGACATTGACGGCCAAACATGGGGCGCGTGGGTTGGCGAGCTTAAAGAGAAAACGGGTCGTAAGGGCAGGGGATTATTTATGCCATTACGTTTGGCGCTTACGGGACAACCCCATGGCCCGTCTATGGATGAAGTTCTGCCATTGCTGGGTGCAAAGCGCGCCGCCGCGCGTCTTCGCGGAGAAGCAGGCTAAGCGCTCACGACTGTCTCACACAAACTTGTCTTAACGTGGCGCGGTAATCAGATATACCGCGCCAAAGTTAAATGAGAGAGACACAATGACAAATTTACGACTGCCCCTATTTTTCACGCGCCTATCCATCGCGGTATTTTTACTGCCGTGGCAATTGATGCGCTTTTCCAAACCTGAAACCATCAGTAATATTTCCCAGAAATATTATAAATTTAGCATGCCCGAAATCGGCAGTATCGTGACGGGCGTTTTGATGATGGTTTTGCTACTGGCTTTTGTTGCCGGATTTAAAAAACGCATTTCTTACGGTTTGGTTTTAGTGTTGCATACAATCGGAACGCTAACGACTATTCCTTATCTTATCCCTGGACTGGAGGGGTTTAATATCCTCTTCATGGCGGCGATTCCGACGATTGGCGCGATGTGGCTGCTCTATGTTCTTCGCGAGCAAGACACGCTTCTCTCTGTCGATAGCATGATGAAACGCGACGCCTAAGTGAACTTTCTACGCGTGACGCGCGTAGAATAAATATACCCGATTTAATCTCCCCTATGGTTAGTCGGACATACTGACCGCTCAGGCTCTATGGCTTGGGCGGTCTTTTTTTATTGTCCATGAGGTTTTTCAAAATGAACAGCCATGTCGGGTCCAAAATAAGGACAACTCCAACAATCAAAGCGCCCCATCCCCAATGATACCCTTTGATCCAGATATAGACAAAAAGCCCAAGACATATCGGATAGATGAGGAGCGCAAACCCCATGCGCCAAAAGGCGCGCAGCACGCCTTTCGCGCTGGGCGGGCGATCATTCCTATTCGGATTCTTCATTGCGCAGCCAGCTCACGCGGCAAGAGTAAGTCGATCATTTGCCAGCTTCTTGGCTCGAGCCATTCCCCATCACCCTTGCGTTTAAATACGGCTGTGGCCGCCGTGGGCACATCATGCGGATGGCCGCTAAAATGCTCAAAGAGCTCGCTCATGCCTGGATTGTGGCCCAGGATCATTAGGCGCGCGCAGTCAGGCTTGCCGTGTTTGTCCATGAATCGCAGCATATTTTGCGCGCTCGCATGATAAAGCTCGCCCGTATAAAATGCAGATTGCGGCCCCGGAATGGCGCGCACAAGGCGCTGCGCCGTTTCGCGTGTGCGCGCGCTGTCACTGCTCCAGATGATTTGCGGGGCGTATCCGCGCGCATGCAGGGTTTGCCCAATCAAATCTGCCGCGCGCCGACCGCGTTTATTGAGCGGGCGCTGATGATCGGAAAGATCAGGATTGTCCCAAGATGATTTTGCGTGACGCATGAGAAAAAGGTGAGTGAGCATAGGCTATATTGGGACAGGGAAAGCATTCTGCCAAGCCCTATCATAAGCCCGCATTTCAAAGGTGCGTTTTTCATTTCTCATTCACCCAGATTTTGCTAGGCTTTATATTCGATGATGATTTTTTGAGGAAAAACTTATGAAAATGATGAAATTGGCGTTTGTTGGCGCTCTTGTAGGATGCGCATTGCCGGCGATTGCCGAGCCACTAAGTTTTTCTCCGGGTGAGTGGAAGGCGTCAATTAGCGGAACCGTAAATGGTCAAGCCATATCAGATGAAACGATTCAGGATTGTATGTCAGCGGGTGACAATACGATCACTGCATCTGATCTAGAAGACGTTATGGGCGACTCATTTGAGTGTAGCTATAGCAATGTATTCCGCACCGCCTCGCAGATTACGGCTGATGTCACATGTAATGTTGAGGCAGAAGGTATGGTTTATAATGGAAAATCCGTTGTGAATTTCACAAAAACGGACTTCTCGATGACGCTTACGGGTGCACTGAGTTCAGGTAGCGGAATAGATATTCCGGCAGGCATGACTGTTTCGGCCAATCAAATTTCACCTGTTTGCCAATAATTTTTCAAGGATATTAATATGAAACTCATTAGAACCGCCGCAATCTGCTCTGTCTTTGCATTCTCTGCATCTGCATTTGCCCAAGATAAAGTGAGTATAGATCCCGGCATGTATAAGATGGATATGGTCGCGACTTCGTCCGGTGCAACGATTGTTCAGGATAGCACAACTGAATGTGTGGAAGCCGGTGAGAACTCCCTGACTTTCGCCGAAATGCAAGAAGTGATTGGCGACGATACGGATTGCACATTCTCTAATGTTCGCAAGAGCCCCGGCAAAATCGTGTCTGATGCGAGTTGCAAGCTTATTGGAATGGACGCCACATTG
>CALLBH010000226.1 GCA_938001945.1 uncultured Robiginitomaculum sp. | reverse complement strand
CTTCCGTCAAAACTTTAGCCAAGTGACAAACCCGCCGATTGATCCGCTGCGCGAAACGCGCGTGATGGGCCTGAAAACGCGGTTCCGTAATTTGGGCAATATCTTGGCCGAAAGCAAAACCCAGACAGATAAAATGTTTGTTCTGGATAGTCCCGTTTTGACCAATGGCATGTATGACCGCTTTGCCGAAATGATGGGCAAATCCGTCGCGCTTATTGATTGCACATTTGATGTTCCTGCAATCGGCGCGGTGGCGGGTGACGCCTTACGCAACGCATTAGAGCGCGTTAAAACCGATTGCGAAGCCGCGGTTAAAAACGGCGCAGAATATGTCGTTCTATCCGATCAAGCCCAAAGCGAGAGCCGCATTGCTGCGCCCATGATCCTTTGCGTTGGGGCGGCGCAAACGCATCTCCAAGCCAAAGGTCTACGCTCATTTTGTTCTATCATCGTGCGCAGCGCAGAATGTTTGGACACGCATTATTTTGCGGTTCTGATCGGTGCGGGCGCAACATGTGTGAATGCGTATTTGGCGCAATCCAGCCTTCAAGACCGCGCGCGCCGCGGGCTGATTGACCTTAGCGAAAATGAAACCGCGTCGCGTTACCGCCACGCCATCGAGCAAGGCCTGCTCAAGATTATTTCGAAAATGGGTATCTCCGTTATTTCCTCCTATCGCGGCGGGAATAATTTCGAAGCTTTGGGATTATCACGCGCGCTGGTCGCCGAATTCTTCCCGGGTATGAGCAGCCGTATTTCAGGCATCGGTCTGGGCGGATTAGAGACAAAACTCGCTCGCGCCCATGACCGCGCCTTTGATCCATCTGTGGTCACACTGCCTGTTGGCGGTCTCTATCGCGTCCGCGCGAAAGGGGAGCGTCACGCCTATCAAGCCGAGATGATTCACATGCTGCAAAATGCGGTGAATTCAGGTGACTACGCGCTTTATAAAAAATACGCCGATGTTGTAAATTCGGGCAAGCCGATTCAAATTCGTGACCTACTGGATATCGAAACCGCCGCCGAGCCTGTCCCTATTCGACAGGTGCAATCGATCAACGAAATTCGCCGCAGGTTTTGCACGCCGGGTATGAGCCTTGGAGCGTTGTCGCCCGAAGCGCATGGCACGCTGAATATTGCGATGAACCGCATTGGCGCGAAATCCGTGTCAGGCGAGGGCGGGGAAGATCGTGCGCGCTATAATTTGCTGCCTAATGGTGACAACCCTAATAGCGCGGTGAAGCAAATTGCGTCGGGGCGTTTCGGCGTGACGGCGGAATATCTCAACCAATGCCGCGAGATTGAAATTAAAGTGGCCCAAGGCGCGAAGCCGGGTGAGGGTGGACAGCTCCCCGGATTTAAAGTCACGGAAATGATTGCGAAATTCCGTAACGCGACGCCAGGCGTGACACTCATTTCGCCGCCGCCGCATCACGATATTTACTCCATCGAAGATCTGGCGCAGCTGATTTATGATCTGAAACAAATCAACCCGATTGCGCGCGTTGCGGTTAAACTCGTGGCACGAACCGGCGTCGGCACAATTGCGGCTGGTGTGGCGAAAGCCAAAGCCGACACTATTCTAATTGCCGGGCATAATGGCGGGACAGGGGCGTCGCCCCAGACCAGCCTGAAATATGCGGGCATTCCGTGGGAACTTGGTCTGTCCGAGGCGCATCAGATTCTCAGCCTGAATAATCTACGCGGCAGCGTAACGTTGCGCACCGATGGCGGGCTTAAAACAGGGCGCGACGTTGTTATGGCGGCGCTACTGGGAGCCGAAGAATATGGCATCGGGACATTATCACTTGTTGCGATGGGCTGCATCATGGTGCGTCAGTGCCACAGTAATACCTGCCCCGTTGGCGTCTGCGTTCAAGACCCGCGCCTACGTGAAAAGTTCACAGGCACGCCGGAAAAGGTCATCAATCTGATGACTTTCATCGCCGAAGAAGTTCGAGAGATCTTGGCGCAAATGGGCTTCACATCGCTCGAAGAAATTATTGGACGATCAGACTTATTAGCCCAAGTGAGCCGCGGCGCGGCTGAGCTGGATGATTTGGATTTAAATCCTGTTCTCGCGCGTCCTGATAATGAACCGGTCATCAGCTCGCGTCACTTGCGTAATGAAGTGCCGGATACTCTGGACGCGCAAATCATTGCTGACGCCACGCAGGCGCTGGATCGCGGTGATAAAACTGAGCTGATCTACACGGTTCAAAACACCCACCGCGCGATTGGCGCGCGCACCAGTAGCGAAATTTATACGCGCTTCGGTGCTGAGGGGCTTCCCGAGGGACAGCTTAGCGTTCGCCTTCGCGGAAGCTGTGGTCAGTCGCTCGGCGCGTTCGGGATTAAAGGCCTAAAGCTCATCGTTGACGGCGATGCCAATGACTATGTCGGGAAGGGATTGTCCGGCGCGCAAATCGTGCTGGCCCCGCAAGGCAAGTCGCGCATTGATCACCACACTAGCGCCATTGTCGGCAATACATGTCTATACGGCGCGACGGCCGGGTCGCTTCTGGCCAATGGCCGGGGCGGAGAGCGCTTTGCAGTTCGCAATAGCGGCGCGGTTGCTGTGGTCGAAGGACTTGGCACGAATGGTTGTGAATATATGACCGGCGGAACTGTCGTTGTGCTCGGCTCTGTGGGCGATAATTTTGGCGCGGGCATGACCGGCGGCATGGCTTATATTTATGACTACCAAGAGCGTTTCGAGCGCGCGGTTAATCCGGATAATGTCATATGGCAACGCCTCAGCGCGGCGCATTACGAAGAGGAGCTTAAAGAGCTTATCAGCTTGCATGCGCGCGAAACCGGATCAGAATTCTCTAAGAAATTGCTCTCTGAATGGGAGCTTGAAAAAGGGAAGTTCTGGCAGGTCGTTCCAAAGGAAATGCTTAATCGCCTAGAAATACCATTGTCTGACGCAGCGTAAAGCGCTGCGTCAAAATATTATCGCGTCAGGCGCACATTGATAATTTGTGCAGCAATGTTACGAAATACGCTGATCAACTCTTGGGAATTTGATGCGTCATAATAGTGATCTGCATCCGTTGCGCAGCGCTCTAACATTTTCTTTGTTGGCACGTCTGTTACTTCAAAAGCAATTGTGTAGATTTCAGTTCCCGCAGCCTTAGCAACATCACAAGAATCTTCTGTGTCCTTGTTCGTTTTATTCATGTCACCGTCATGACCGGGGTCGGAGGGATCTGAAGCAGTATGATTGTTTCCATCAAGATACATAGTATTCATGCCATCTGTCATGACAATCATGATTTTACGCTCATTCGTGCCAACTAGAGTGCCTTCATCATAGGGAATTTGCGATGACAATACACGTTGTCCCCACATAATTCCGGCAGGCATATATGTGTTTTGCGATGCAGACAGTGCCGTAATCTTATTTCGCATGTCGCCATAATTAACCGTAAGCGGAACAAGTGGGTTTGCGCAATATACATTCATTAGTCCGGGAACTCGTGTGGAATAATCCGAATCGCGTATGTGCAAAGGATCTATCCGAGACCCCACACATCCATGCCAAGTGTTGGTGATTGTGCGTGTGCGCGTTTCTTCCGGACCATCATTTTCATAAGTAGCAGGGGTGCCGCCGCTGCATCCCGTGTTGCGGGTCTGCTCTTGAGTTACGGCGACGCCATCATTATAAGTCGTGACCGGATATGTTTCTGTGCCCGTACAGGTTTGCGGCGTGCCGGCTGAGGTCTGGCGTGTCGGCTGATATTGGTAGTTTTCTGTATAGCTTTCATCGGGCGGGACATCCATCCAGCTCGCATTTCGTATCGCAGATGTAGTGCCGACATTTACATAGTTGGAAAATGGCACCATGCCAATTTTGACTTCGGCGTCGTCATAGATAGCAATAGAATTCACTAACCCTGTCGCGGCATCTTTCAGGCTCGTTAATTTTGTTCCTGACATAGAACCCGTTGTGTCTAAAACCATCACAATTTCTACGGCAGCTTCTTTCGCAATACGCGACTCGGCTTCGGCATTGATCTTAACTTGGGACTTGCCAAACAACCCCATGACCATCGGATTGTAATCAGACGATGCCCAAACGCGGATCGCGCCGTCATCGGTTACGGAAAACTGGGGGATATAACTTCCCGGCACATAGCCGTTCTCTAGGAGTGAACCCATCACCACATCTCGGCGTTCGTCATCAGTATCGGCGCCCGATTTACCCAAGGCCAGAACTGCGGCGTCGACTTGCGCCTGAAGTGTGGATTGTCCTGAGCGGACTTGACTATAATCCATAGCCATGCCGACAGCGGCCAGAATGCCAATTAAGCTGACGCTAAAAATCATCGCTGTATTGCCGTCTTCATTCTTCCAAAAATTACGCATTCAAATATCCTAATCCATGCCTGTGGCTAATTTGGAGCAAGGTTTAGGGGAAAGCACTTAAGATTCGGACAAGGGACACGGTAAATTAAAGCTTAAGCGCCCATGCCGCAGGCGTTATAAATAGCGTCAATTGCGGCCATTTGACGGACAAAATCTTGAGGATGAATGCGCGGCGTGCGGGCTTTATTTTTATAGGCTGAAATGAAATAATCCAGCTGCGCGCGATAACTTGTTGGGCTGTCTATGATCTCCATATGCGAGATGCTGGAGTCCGTAATATGGATAAGATCATGCCCGTTCTGAGGCGATACGAAATTCTTAAGCGCCAGACTGCCGCGTTCTCCATGGGCCATGATCATGACATGCGGATCATTGCGATAAACCTCGTCCATAGAGCATTCAATGCGTACATCGACATCGCCGCAGCGCATGGATGCCCACAGGTTGCGATCGACGCCTCTATAGATTTCGGCTTGTGCAGAAATATGCGTTGGCTCTCCAAATAATGTTCGCGCGGCGTGTAGCGGATAGCACCCTAAATCCATCAACCCGCCGCCGCCTAGCTCTCGATTGAAACGTAGCTCGCCGGGTGTTTCGGAAATCACGACATTAAACGCGCCTTCAAAGGCAAAGACCTCGCCAACATCGCCGCGATCAATACGGCGTTTAAATTCGAGAAAGGCATCGTGAAATTGATAATGAAACGCTTCCAAAATTAGCGCGCCGCTCTCTTTGGCCGTTTTGACCATAATGCGGGCTTGCCCCGTATTCATCGCAAATGGCTTCTCGCACAAGACGGCTTTGCCCGCTATTAGCGCGGGGACCACAGTGTCCACATGCACGGCAGGCGGAAGAGCGTTATAGACGATGTCTACGTCAGCATGCGTCATTACGTCGGCGTAACTCATCGCTTCTGCGGTGAGGTCATGCGCAGAAATATAATCCGCGCCGCGATCTAAATTACGGCATCCCACGGCAATAATTTCAATATCACCGCGCGCTTTGGCGGGCGTAATAAAGGCGCGCGGCGCAATGCGCGACGCGCCTAATATTGCGGCTTTGATCGTCACCTATTGTCCGGCCAAGGCCTTCGCCATTTCTTCGGCTTTGGCGTCTTTCAGCGCCGCGCAAAGCTCGATACGTTCTACGGCTTGGGCGAGGCTGCGATCATAGCCGGGAATAAGGTCGGCTTTGGACGTGAAGAACTGCGTTGCCTCTGCCGCGGCCTGATCGCTACATCCGGGCGCGAAGCCCGGCATGCGCGGCTTGCGCACATCGGCGACGCGGTTTTCAACAAAGGCATCAAAATTTGTTTTAAACCATGACCATGTGCCGTCTTTGATCGCGTCATTGCCCATCATGACAGACAGAAGCGATGTGGCCTGACGGCCTGTGATCGTCTCTTTATCATTCAGAGCCACGTCCCAGAGATTGGCGGCGATTGTGGGGTCCTCGGTGCTGCCCAGCGCGCCAATGGCGGCGCCTTTCTCAAATGCGCTACCTGATTTCGCCATCTCTAAGAGCGGGCCATAAGCCTCCTCGCCGCGCGTTTTCATGACAGCGCGCAGGCCGCGTGAAAGGAGGTTGGTGGCGATAACTGTTTTATCCGCTTCGCCGTCCAAACCCAGATAGGCTGCGCCTTGACCCGCAAATGCGGCCTCGAGCGTATTGTCATCACCGAAGTTGACCAAGCGCGCCGCCAGCGTTGGGGCGAGCAAATTGCCGTCTGTCGTGTCGGTGCCAACACTTTCGCGGTAGCGTTTGGCATACATAGCTTGGGTTAACTTTGCGACATCGGGGCGAGACTCCTCAGGCAGGCGGTCATACATCCATCCGAGGTAGTTTCCGGCCTTGCTGGAGATGTCATATTCAGGATGCGCCGCGAGCGTTTTCATACCCGCGATAAAGACTTCAGAGCTAACTTCGCCCGCGCGGAAGGCCGCTTCAAGGCTATCCTGCATCGCAAGTGTTTCGCGCTCATTGAGTTGATCGGAGTTCTTCAGAAGTGATAACCACGCATCACCGTCGAGAGAAAAGCGATAATAGCCAGAGCCATTTTCATTGAGCATCACCCAATCCGCGCATCCGGGTTTCTCGGTGTCTAAAGTCGCTGTTTCGTCTTTCATCAATGTGCACGTTTTTAGTGTTGTGCCGTCGGCGTATCCAAATTTTGCGCATACTGGAATTTGCCAGCTTTGACCTTGCTTTGTCTTAGACCCTAATGGTGCGTAACGGGATTGCGACAACGCGACTGTGCTGGATTTTGTATCGTCTTCACCGCTACATTGTAGCTCGCCTGTGACCAATGGCAGGCCCGGTTGATCGACAAAGCTTTTCATGGCGTCGACCACATCCGGATTGCCTGACCCATCGGCTATGGACTGGAAGAAATCATCGCCTGTCGCCACGCCGTCCTTGTAACGATCCATGTGAAGGCGCACGCCGGCTTGGAAATTATCGACGCCAACATAGCTTTCAAACATGGATAGCACGCCGCCGCCTTTGCGATATGTAATGCCATCAAATTGATCCATGACATTTTCGGTGCGCTCGAGCGGCTCGCGCACTTTGCGGGTCGTGGACAATGTATCGATATTCATCGCGCCCAGCGCAGAGTTCAGCGTATTGCGCGAGAAATTATCTTCAGGTCGCCAAATATCGACGCCCTTATTGCCCATCCATGTGGCAAAGGCCTCGTTCAGCCAGATGTCTTCCCACCAGACGGGGGTGACGAGATTGCCGAACCATTGATGCGCCAGTTCGTGGCTGTGCACGCTGGCATAAGCGCGCTTCTGAGAGAGCGGCGCATTATCATCGAGCAGCAAGAGATATTCGCGGTACACAATCGCGCCGGGGTTCTCCATCGCGCCAAAGGCATAATCAGGCGCGGCAATGAGGTCGAGTTTCTCATAAGGATATTCTGTTCCAAAATACCCTTCCAGCGCTGTCAGGAGTCCATCGGTATTGCGCAGAGCATAGTCCAGACGCGGGCCAGACCCCTTCGCCGCAAGGCCGCGCAGACGCAGCGGACGTTTGCGAATGTCATTTGGTGGGATGTCGCCGTAATCGACAACATCATAAGGCCCCGCGCCAAAGGCAATCAGATAGGTCGGAAGCGGACGCGTCGTTTGATAAGCATAAGTCGTCCAGCCTGCATCATCCGTGGTTTGCGATGTTTCAGGCGTGTTAAAATACACGACATTCTCGGACGGAGAACTAATGGAGACCGTGAAGGGAACTTTGAACTTTGGCTCATCAAAGCTTGGGAAGGCTTCGCGCGCACCGATGGGCTCCATTTGCGTCACGATATAAGCATCTTCGCCGCGTTCGACTTTATAGGCCGAGTTGAGTGACAGATTATAAGGCGTTTCAAAGGGCAGCGTAATTACAGCTGCGCCTGCGGGAACCGCCTCTTCAAAATCAATTCGCGCCACGCCAGAAGGCGCCTCGGCGGCGTCGATTTCCGTGAAGACGCCCGTAAAGCTTTCATTGCCGGAGGTGACGGTGACATCGCCCACACTCATATGTTTCCCGTGCAGCCAAATGCGTTTGGTCGGCTTGGCGATCTCAACTGAAATCACGGATGTCCCGCTCATGCCATCGGCTTGCGGGTCGATGCGCAGGTCAAGCTGATAGCTTTGCGGAATGACATTCTCGCTCAGTTGGGCATGCGGAATATCGGCTTCAAAATGAAGCTCCTGCTTCGCCTTAGAGCAAGCGCCCAGAGTGAAGGTTATGGCCGCCAAAGCCGTAAACACAATATTTGAAACGCGCATAGTCATGTCCTGATTTTTTTGATTTTCAGACATGTAACAGCGGCGCGCAATGCGGGCAAGACAAAGCGGGAAGGGTAAAGGTTTTCGTTTCTAAATGTTCATTTTGATCCTTGTTTTGTTAAGTAGGGCTGTCCGTGCGGGACTAAAGAAGACAGGGTGACCTGTGGTAAAAGTAAGCGTTTCGTCCAAAATAATCCCTGCCGCCTCTGCAGATCGCTCCGCATAGGTGACATGACGTCAGGCACTCTGTCCTAACGCCAGCACGGCGATATTGCTGCAAGCGGCCATGGTCCGGTGTTAGGCGTCCTAGCTCTCACTTGCGGGCCTCTAGGCTGTTGGTTCGACAGCCCTTCATCCCAATACCGCCTCATCTCCAACCAGCCAACGCGCGCTTGCCTGCCCTGTGAGATAAGAACAGTTGCACTATAGGCGAGTTGTGAGAGGCAGGGATGAATCTCTTAGTTTTTATTGCGCTGGCGCGGCCACCCCCATCGCCTCCGCTGCGCTCCGGCACTTCCCCCTCGGAGGGGGAAGAAAACTAAGATACTGTTTTTCATCATGAAAGAATATCCTCCCCGTTGAAGGGGAGGTGCCGGAAGCCGTTAGGCTGGAGGCGGTGGGGATGGCCAAACAAAATGCTACCCCGCACCAAAATCAAGGATATATCCTAAACCCTACCGCTTCGGCGCAGTCACAATCTCAATATCCGTGGCGCGAATATTCACTTTGATGCCCGAAACGCGGTAATCAAACCGGACAGGAACCCACATCTTTGCGTCCTTATAGTCCGCCAAGTAGATCACCAGCGGCGTGCTGGCCTCTTCTTCGGTGAGGAGATCTTCGGGATCATAGCCGGACACATTCTCCATATAGAGATTACAGCGCACGGTCTCACCCTTATAGCTGCTCTGGTTGAGCGTTTTATTGCCCGCAGGGGTCAGGTTCATATTGAAATGCTGTTTACCATCAAAGACAGGAACGGTCCCTGTGCAGGGCTCAGAGCCATAGACATGACCGATGGACATGAATTGCATAATTGCCGAC
>CALLBH010000225.1 GCA_938001945.1 uncultured Robiginitomaculum sp. | reverse complement strand
TATAGCTATTTTCGCGAAGTTGGCGCTGTTGAATGGCTCCCGAAGCAAGAACGTTTCAAGATTGATTTTGATAAAATGGAGCAGGCGATCTCTGATCTGACAGGCATGGTTGTCGTGCTGCAAGGTGATGGCGACTATGATGCGGCCAAAGCATTTCTGGATAAATATGGCAATCTTGATGCCGAAGCTAAAACGATTTTGGGAAAGCTCGACGACATTCCCTATGATATCCGCCCGACTTATCCGGATAAGATTTAGGTTTTAACCTCTAACCGCCTGTCCTTTCGACCTGCTTCGCTGCGTCGGAGTGACGGCGTGTTGCGGGTTAAGACACGCGGTGAGTTTATCTCCTTCCTTCCCGCTCATCCCTGCGAAGGCAGGGATCTTTTGCGAAAGCTGCGGGGTCGGCTGTCCTTCAAACGGATTTGGTTTTACAGAATAGGTCCCTGCCTTCGCAGGGATGAGCGGGGTTGGAATTACGCGCCTTTGGCGGCTGTCTGTCATATCCCTGACGTGGCGAAGATTTAGAATTTTGGTACTTTCGTGAGGTCATGTTAGACAGAACGAAGGAGAATTCCATGCAACTCAATCCAGATGGGGCAAAGATCAAGCGCTGGCGCGAAGAGCGGTGTTGGTCGCAAGAGCATCTCGCCGATGCAGCAGGCGTTAACCTGCGAACCGTGCAGCGTATTGAGAACGGAGACGGGGCATCGCGCGACTCTGTCATGGCTTTAGCGGTGGCATATAATGTCGAGGTCATCGCGCTGACAATAGACCCGCGGGTGCAAGCCGAGAAAGACCTGCGCCGTAAAAATGCGAAAGCTACGAATGCCTTACGGCTGGGCTTTTTGATTAATCTTGCATCCTATATTTTTGGCATGATTATATTTACGGGCATAAGTCTTAGCGACGGGGCAGGCGGTTACAATATGATTGTTCCCGCGATCTGGTGGACAGTCGGGCTGGCGGGGTTTGGATTGACCGTGGCGATTGTGGAGCTTGTGGCGCATTATCAAAATAAGACTGGCCTGGAAGGCTAAGTGGGAGACATTAAAAAAGCCGGCGGTTGAGCGCCGGCTTCCTTATATTTACCTCCGAAGGGGATAGCGTTTTAGCGCTACGCATCCTCTTTAGGCTTTGGCGCGGGCAGATTGCCGCCGCCTTTTTTACCCTCAATTTTTAACTGCTCAGGCGGGACGATTTTGAAGGTCAATTTGTCTGCCTTCTTGTCGACGCCGACCTTAACCAGTCCGCCATTTTTGAGCTTGCCGAACAGAATTTCTTCGGCGATTGGTTTTTTGATATGCTCTTGAATGGCCCGGCCTAGCGGACGCGCGCCAAATTGGCGGTCATAGCCTTTTCCGGCGAGCCATTTATTGGCGGCTTTGGACAGTTCAAACATAATCTTGCGATCGGCCAGTTGCGCTTCGAGCTGGATGATGAATTTATCAACCACATGCGCGATTGTTGGCTCGTCCAGCGGCGCGAACGGAATGATCGCGTCGAGGCGGTTTCTGAACTCCGGCGTGAACAAGCGCTTGATGGCTTTATCATCTTCGCCGTCGCGTTTGTCTCGGCCAAAGCCAATGGCGTTCTTGGCTGCGTCGGACGCGCCCGCATTTGTTGTCATGATTAAAATGACATTGCGGAAATCAACGCTGCGTCCATTACTATCGGTCAGCGCGCCATTATCCATGACTTGCAGCAAGATGTTGAACACATCAGGATGGGCTTTTTCGATCTCATCAAGCAGCAAGACGCTATGCGGCGTTTGATTGACTTGATCGGTCAGCAGTCCGCCTTGGTCATAGCCGACATATCCCGGAGGCGCGCCCAAGAGGCGCGACACAGTGTGCCGCTCCATATATTCGCTCATGTCAAAGCGCAGAAGCTTTAGACCCAATGTCATGGCGAGCTGTTTGGCCACTTCGGTTTTACCCACGCCGGTCGGGCCCGAGAATAGGTATGACCCTATAGGTTTATTGGGCGCGCGCAGCCCAGCACGCGAGAGGCGCACAGCGCTGACAACCTGATCGACGGCATTGTCTTGACCAAAGACCATACGCTTTAAATCTGCAGGGAGCGTTTTAAGCGCTTTGGTGTCATCGCGGCTGACTGATTTGGGCGGGATGCGCGCAATGCGGCTCACGACGTCTTCGATCTCTTTGATGCCGACTTTCTTTTTGCGTTTGGACTTTGTCTTCTTGGCGTCATCCATAAGCTTGATCTTGGCCCCGGCCTCATCAATCACGTCGATTGCTTTGTCCGGCAATTTACGGTCGGTGATGTGGCGCACAGCCAAGTCGACAGCGCCTTGTAGCGCCTCGTCAGTATATTTGACGTTATGGAAATCTTCGAAATGACCTTTCAGGCCGACAAGGATTTTCACTGTGTCTTCGGCAGTCGGTTCCGTGACATCGATTTTCAGGAAGCGGCGGGCAAGCGCGCGGTCTTTCTCAAATATCTGGCGATATTCTTTGAAGGTCGTGCTGCCCATACAGCGCAGCTTACCATTCTGAAGCGCAGGCTTAAGCAAGTTGGACGCGTCCATCGCCCCGCCGGATGTCGCGCCCGCGCCGACAATGGTGTGAATTTCGTCAATAAACAGGATCGCGCCTTCGGTCTCTTCAAGCTCTGTCATGACCGCTTTAAGGCGCTCTTCGAAATCACCACGATAGCGCGTCCCCGCGAGGAGCGAGCCCATATCGAGGGAATAAATCGTCGCTTCCGCAATCGCTTTGGGTGTTTCGCCGTTCACGATGCGGCGCGCAATACCTTCGGCAATGGCGGTTTTACCGACGCCAGGGTCACCCACCAAGAGCGGGTTGTTTTTGCGGCGTCGCGCCAGCACTTGGATGCAGCGCTCAACTTCGTGGTTGCGCCCGATGAGCGGATCAATATCGCCTGCTTTGGCTTTTTCATTGAGGTTGACTGTGTAGCTATCCAGCGCGCTCTCTTTTTTCGTATCCTCGCCGGCCTCTTCGCCGTCGCCCACGCCGCGCGGCGCGCTTGGGGCGCTCTTGCCGTTTTTCGCAAGGCCGTGGCTAATATAGTTGACCGCATCATAGCGCGTCATGTCGCGTTCTGAGAGGAAATAGACAGCGTGGCTCTCGCGCTCTGCAAATAGAGCGACCAGAGCATTCGCGCCTGTCACTTCTTCGCGGCCAGAGCTTTGAACATGAATAACGGCGCGCTGTATCACGCGGTGGAAACCAGCTGTCGGGCGGGCTTCTTCGAAATCCTCAACCTCAAGGCTCATCAGGTCTTCATCGATATAGCGGGTCACATCAGCTTTGAGTGATTTTAAATCTACATCACACGCCGTCATGACGGCGGCGGCGTCTTTGTCATCAATCAACGCCAGCAATAAATGCTCCAGCGTGGCCAACTCATGCTTGCGGTCAGAGGCCGTAACGAGGGCCTTGTGAATGGTTTCTTCCAGTAAAGGGGAGAATGAAGCCATTATATTTTCCTTTCAGGGCGCAGGGGGCTACGCTTTTTCCATTGTGCATTGCAGCGGGTGTTGGGCCCGCTTTGCCGCGTCCATTGTTTGCGACACTTTGGTCTCTGCGACCTCATAAGTGTAGATGCCGCAAACGCCGACACCGCTTTGATGGACAGAGAGCATGACTTGCGTCGCTTGCTCGGGGGTCTTGTTAAATATACCCACCAGAACCTGAACAACGAACTCCATCGGTGTATAATCGTCATTCATCATCAAGACGCGATACATGGACGGTTTTTTCGTCTTGGGCCGCGTTTTTGTGACGACGCCGCGTTCCGGTGTTTCGTCCGGGTTATTTGGCGTTTTAGGGTCAGACATTCTTGCTCTTTATCCTTCTGTATTACTGTAGATAGGAAGCTTTCGACGGGCGAAAACCCCTATGGATGTTTTTACGCATTACAAAGTTGTGAACTGCGCGACTCTTGTCATTAGACT
>CALLBH010000224.1 GCA_938001945.1 uncultured Robiginitomaculum sp. | reverse complement strand
CTTCGCCAGTCCCTCTTTCAAATTCGCAATCGCGAAGTCTGGATCCTCAAGCGGAAAGAAATGCGTGAGGTCTTTGTGGAATTCAATGTTTTCATGCCCGATGATGCGGCCAAGTTTCGCGCGCGTTGCGCGATTGCTCGGCCCAAAGATACCCGCATAGATGGCGCGTGAATTTTTTGGCAGGTTTTTGGCGGCGCGGTAAAGATTATGACTCTGCGCGGCGTAAACCGCTTGCTCAAATTTTGGATCACACGTTAGCTCAACCCCGCCCTCGACCTCACGCGTTCCGCCGATAACATAATCCCGCAGCATATCGGGCGGCGTTGATTTAAACGCGCCGCGCCCCGTATAACGCTCAACCACAGCATCAACGCTGTCAAAAACCCGGCGGCGATGACCTGCCTTTTTCGCGAGCACAAAGCGCTTCATCATCTGGGCGCGCAGCGGCGCAAAGCTAGACATAAGGCGCGCGCTAATCGGCAGGCTAACGGGGTCAAAGCCAATATATCCGGCATATTTCTCAGCGGCATATTCACTGGCTAATATGGCCGATACAGAGCCCATGCTATGCCCCGCCACCACAACCGGCGCGTCAATATGGTCATTTAAAAACTGAGCAATATCGCGGGCAAAGGGATCGAAACTCGCCAGCGTTCTAATCGCGGGAGTTGGCAAGCAGCTATGCCCATGGCCGCGCAAATCAAGCGCAATCGCCGGAACATCCAGCGCCTCTAAGACACGCCGAAATGTCAGCCCATTATAGCCATTCCCATGACAAAATACGATGCGCGGCGGGCCCGCAGGCCCGAAATGGATCGCTGAAATTTGTCCATCATCCAAGTCGTAATATGCGCGTTTCATAAGATATTTCGTAATTTGCAAAAAATATAATGTGGCTATGCAGGCTGCAAAGTAAAGTTGTCATTAATGTTTTCCCGTCATGCATTAACTACGAGAGCAAACTGGGGGCCATCATGTATAGCTTAGAAGAAGCCAAACGTTTTTCAGAACATCTTTTGTCTATATTTAGCTGGCGATGTTTATTTCTGAGCGCAGCGGCCGTAGTCGCCACATTCTTCTGTATGCTCATGAAATGGACGGCGGATTATCCGATGGCCCTGATCGGAACGGCGGTTATCTTCCCAATCGTATTCTCCATAAATAGCGCCTATATTCGCCGCGAAGAAGCCCTTCGTCATTATGCACGGATCAAAGCGAATTTGCGCTCATTATATTTAGTGCTCGGAAGCTGGAGTGGGTCTTCAGATGACTCGCACAAGGTCTCCCTCGCCCAGCGTATCGCCAACCCACTCTTTTTCATTCGCAATGTCATCACAGAGCCGATTGATGATTTGCGGGAAAATGAGCCTGATGTGTATCACGCCTTTCATGACATTGCTAAAATCATCGACGTGCGCGCCGATCATAAAAAAGTCACCGGCGCAGAGCGCTCGATTTGCAAGACATATTTAAATGGCGTGATGGGTGAATTTGAAGAACTAAAGCATATCTTCCAATACCGCACACCACGCGCATTACAGGCATTTTCGGACGTCTTCATTACCGTCCTACCGATTTTATACGCGCCTGTATTTGCGGCAATCGCGCTGAGTATTGATAATTACTATCTCGCCTTTTTCGTTCCGGCTCTTTTCGCCTTTGTCCTCTCGAGTTTGGATAATATTCAAGCTGATCTCGAAGACCCATTTGACGGCATTGGCGTAGACGACATCGTGATTAGCGCGGAAGTCTTTTTGACCTCACTTCAAGCGCAGCCAAATTCCGCCGCCTAATAGGGGTCCGCGGCGCGTTAAAGGATTAAGTTTCCGACATCACCGCGCCGCCCTATTTAACGTCCCAGGCTAATAATCTACAGCATCCATGGATATAGCCAACCGCGAAACCGCAGCCTATTTGTTGATATTTATAAATTCCTCGCTGGCGTAAACCCAAGCTAGACAGCGTGGATTTTTGCGGGATCTAAATCATCTTCGATGGCTTGATCGAGAATTGCAAATATGGCCTTGCGCGAGCGGCGTTTTGTGTTGCGGAACGCATCTTCATTTAGTTGCCCAAACATTTGCGCCGCCATGGGACCGGCCATTGGCCACTGTTCTTCGGGGACAACGCGGTCAAAGAAGCCCGCATGCATCGCGCCTTTGGGATCGAAAATTTCAGCATTAATGCAGCAGCGATTAAAGTAATGTAGCGGCAAGCGGTAACGCGCGAGCTCAATACCGAAATTATGCATGGTCATCCCGATCATGGTCTCGTTCAGGCCGACCTTAAAGCTGCCCGCTTTGATCATGCGGTAGTCACAAGCCAGCGCAAGAAATGCGCCCATCGCGATTGTATGGCCCGTTGACGCGTAAATGACGGGGCGCGGAAACGCCAAAATACGGCGCGCAAGTTTTGAGCCCAAAGATGTGAGCGTCATGGCCTCTTTCGGTCCGGCTTGCATTTCCTTGAGATTAAACCCGCCGCTCATCATGCCGTCACGGCCCGTTAGAACAACAATCGCGCGGGCCTCTTCGGCGGCGTCAAAGGCGGCGTTAAGCTCGCCGATCATAGCGGTCGATAAGACATTGGCCTTGCCATCATCCATGGTGATGGTCGCTACGCCGTTTTCGATTTTAGTCGTGGTCAGATTTGTCATGCTTATCTTCTTTTCTATTTTCCGCAGAAATTCATCAGCAAATTACGTCCATCATAACCGCTTAACTCCACGCCTTCTTCGACGCGTTTTAGTATAATATTTTCATCACTTTGCGCTGTTCCTTCCGCGCTGCAATTTGTCAGCGCGACGCTCATTTCATCGCCATTTGAATTGGTTTGAAAACCAGACATATCGCAAGTCGTTTCCGTAAGGCGGAACCGCTTACCTTTTAAGCTCATGGTTCCGGCCATCGGCATCGCGCCGCAATCGGAGGCATTTAGCGCGTAATTCCCTGCAAATTGCTCATCAAATACTTCTCCCGCCGAGCTGCCTAAAGCCGTGCTAACAGAGGCCTTGCTATTGTCTTTACCTGCGCCGTCAGCGCCGCATGCCGCAAGGCAGAACGCTAGGGCAACCCATACATATTTAGACTTTTTCATATATCCCCCAAATGATAAACCGCGCCAATGCGCGGCTTAGATAGATTACAAACTACGGCCAATAACCATTTTCATGATTTCATTTGTGCCGCCATAGATTTTTTGGACGCGGCTGTCGCGGTACATGCGGCCAATGCGGTATTCATTCATAAATCCGTATCCGCCGTGAAGCTGCAAGCAGCGGTCAATGACTTCGCATTCTTTGTCCGTGACCCAATATTTGGCCATAGAAGCCGTGACGGTATCAAGCTCACCGCGCAGATGTTTCTCGGCGCAGTCATAGACAAATGTTTTCGCGATTTGGGTGATTGTTTTACATTCCGCCAGCTCGAATTGCGTGTTCTGGAACGTCATAATCGGCTTACCAAAGGCTTTGCGCTCTTTGCAATATTCTATCGTTAGCTCGAGCGCCGCTTCCATTTGCGCAACGCCTTGAACGGCAATATTCAAACGCTCTTGCGGGAGCTCTTGCATAAGCTGGATAAAGCCATGACCTGTTTCTGGCCCGAGCAGCGCGTCAGCGGGCACTTTCATATCGTCAAAGAACAGCTCGGCTGTGTCTTGCGCGTCCATGCCGACTTTATCGAGAATGCGTCCGCGGCGAAAACCCTCTAGATCATCTGTTTCAACCACGAAAAGTGATTTAGAGTGCTTCCCTTCACCGCCCGTATCGGCCACGACAACGATCAGGTTCGCTGTCCCGCCATTGGTGATGAAAGTCTTAGAGCCATTAATCAGCCAACCATTGCCGTCTTTTTTGGCGTTGGTTTTGACATTTTGAAGATCAGATCCTGTCCCCGGCTCTGACATTGCAATCGCGCCGACAAGCTCGCCGGAGGCCATGCGCGGAAGCCATTTTTGCTTCTGCTCTTCTGTGCCGTAATGCAGGATATAGGGCGCGACAATCGCGTTGTGAAGCGACAGGCCAAAACCGTCGACATTGGCTTTAACCAGCTCTTCCATGATGATCATTTCGTGGCGATAATCTCCGCCGCCGCCGCCATATTCTTCGGGCATAGAACAATTGAGCAGGCCCATATCACCAGCCATATTCCAATATTTGCGGTCAACTTTTTTATTCTTGCGAAAGCTCTCGCTATGCGGCGCCATTTCGCCAGCATAAAAGCCATTTACGGCCTCGCGGAAAATATTGATATCTTCTTCGTCATACCAATCGGGGTTTTTAAAATCTAATGCGGACATAATTTTTCTCTCTTAATATGTATTCAAAATTTTGGTTGAAAATTATTACAACCGACTAACGTTTGTTGAATTTCTTCAATTCAAATGCAGTAATTTCTATTTTTTTATGCACCTGCTTTCGCAAATCAAGTCGCTCTAAAGCTCCTCCCAATCCATATTCTGCTATTTCTTCTACCAACAGATTCGTATCCGGCGGAGCCACGAATAGGCGTTCTAATCTAGGATCAATAACTAACTTTAGCCCAGTTTCATCAAAAATTATGGTTGATATATTTTCCATAGATAGTCCATGATCGACATCCCGCTCCCACACAATTCCTTTAACTGCAGGCCAGTTTTCCCACGTTTGCTCCCAAGTGCTGCAAAGTTGAATCCACAAACCAGGCTGACACTCCCCTTCATGAGTGTAACGGGCAGAAATTATCTGCCCGTCATCCATGTAGCCTTCAAATGTCGTCTCACCCACATCCCAAACATGAGCAATCTTATTTTCAAAAATGAGAGTCACGTAGAATTAAAACGCCGCAGCGTCCAATGCCATTAATGGCTCTGCGCCTGTTTTGATTTTCGCAAGATGCGCGTCCATCATCGGGAGCATGCGCAAGACGAAATAGCGACCTGTGAGGATTTTATTTTTATAAAAATCATCATTCGTGCCATCATCAATCGCCTTTTGCGCGGTCACGGCCATCATGCCCCACATATAGGCCAGCGACGTTAAGCCCATCATATGCATGTAATCGACAGAGCCTGCGCCCGCATTATCGGGGTTAGTCATGCCATTTTGCATCAGCCACATTGTGCCTTCGGTGAGTTTCTTTTTAGCGTCCGCCAGACCTGTCATGAATTCGGAGATATTTTCATTGTCGCCATTCTCTTTCAGGAAGGCGTCGATTTCGCCGTTCAGCGTCATCAGCGCGCGGCCACCGTGACGCGCGAGTTTACGGCCTACCAAATCCAGCGCTTGGATACCATTTGCGCCTTCATAGATTAGCGCAATACGCATATCGCGCACGAATTGGCTCATGCCCCACTCTTCGATAAAGCCGTGACCGCCGAAGATTTGCTGGCAATCAATCGTCGTCGCCATTGCTTTATCGGTGAGGTAACCTTTGATCACAGGCGTCAAAAGGCCCAGATAATCATCGCATTTTTCGCGGAATTTTTCGTCCGGATGCACGCCTTCAAGGTCTTCGAGCAATGTCGCCCAATAGATCAGAGCGCGCGCGCCTTCGTTAAAGGCTTTGGTTTCCATCAGCATGCGGCGCACATCCGGGTGAACGATGATCGGATCGGCGGGGCCGTCCTCATTTTTGGGCCCCGTCAAACTGCGACCTTGGGTGCGGTCTTTGGCATAGGCCGCCGCGTTCTGATAAGCAACTTCGGATTGGGCGAGGCCCTGCATACCGACATCAAGGCGCGCGCGGTTCATCATGACGAACATGACGCGCAGACCTTTATTCTCTTCGCCAATCATATAGCCTTCGGCTTCGTCATAATTCATGACGCATGTTGAATTGCCGTGAATCCCCATTTTTTCTTCGATAGAGCCGCAAGACACAGCATTGCGATCCCCGACATTTCCGTCTGCATCGAGCTTGAATTTAGGAACAATAAATAGCGAAATACCTTTCACGCCTTCGGGCGCGCCTTCAACGCGGGCCAAAACAAGGTGGATGATATTCTCAGACATGTCATGCTCACCGGCCGAGATGAAAATCTTCTGGCCGGAGATTTTATAAGAGCCGTCGGCATTTGGAACTGCTTTGGTTTTCAGCAAACCTAAATCTGTTCCGCAATGCGGCTCGGTTAGGTTCATTGTGCCCGTCCATTCACAGGAGACCATTTTGGGTAGATATGTGTTTTTTTGCTCTTCGCTTCCCCCAATTTCAATCGCTTTGATCGCGCCGTTTGTTAGGCCCGGATACATCGAAAAAGCCATATTTGCCGAAGACTGCATTTCACCAGCCGCAATTGCCATAATCCCGGGCAGGCCTTGCCCGCCATATTCAGGATCGTGACCCAAGGCGGTCCAGCCATTTTCGGCCATTGTTTTAAATGCGTCTTTAAACCCTGTTGGCGTTGTCACGCTTCCATCTTCGTGACGCACGCAGCCTTCGTGATCGCCAACAACATTTAACGGCGTGAGGACTTCGGAGGCAAATTTCGCGCTCTCTTCAAGTACAGCGTCAACGAAATCTGTATCAACATCTTCGAAGCGATCATATTGCGCAAGCTGAACAGTGTTCAGCATTTCATGCATGATAAATTTCTGGTCGCGGGTTGGGGCATTATAAATGGGCATAGTAAAATCCTATTCAGGGTTAAATTCGGGCCGCGGCAGCGGCAGGTTCATCAAAAAGGTCATCGTCCATATAACGCCGCAAAACGGCGTTATAGGCATCGGCATTCATAAAGGTTCCCGCATCGCGCGCGGGATCCGCAGCGTAATCTTCGATACGCGCGCAGAGCGACGTCAGGTTTTCGGTGACAATATCAATATCATCGCGCTTCACGGTTAAGTCTTTGAGTAATTGCTCAAATCCCTCTTTACGGGCAAGCAATTCTTCGCGCGTTGTGACTTTGCCGTCATAAATATCCAGCACCGCGCGAATATCATCCAGCGTAAAGCCAAGACGTTTTCCACGCAGAATATTATCCATCCGGGCGCGTTCACGCACGCTATAAACGCGCTGTCCTTTGATACGCTGCGGGTAGATCAAACCTTTATCTTCGTAAAAGCGCAAAGCCCGCGGCGTAACATCGAGCATATCCGCCATTTCGCGGATGCTCCAGACTGGATTGGGATGTGACGCCATATCATTCATGAGCTGCTTATGCTTTACGTTAACGTTAACGTCAACTGATAATGTGAGCTTGACCGAATTTGCCGCAGGCGGCACATCTAGGCCCATGAAAACTCTACGTTACGTCGCCCTATTCGCGCTCTCCCTCGCCCCTCTTGCCGCCGCTCAGGATGCAGAGCCTTTTGATCCTTATGAGGCCTATAAGGCTGGAGAAGCTCAAGCGCCGAGCGATCCCGTCATCACAGAACCCGAAATCGTCAAGCCCGCCCCGATGCAAGGCATGACGGAAGCGGAGTCGGATGTATGGATGGCACAAGCTATTGAGCAGTCTAAACAAGACGCAGAACAAAACGCTGTAGAGCAAGCCAGTCCTGACCTGCAGCCTTCCCTGCCTACTCCGACTCAACGCGGACCAGAGGCCCTCTCTACAGAGGTCACAGGTGAAGTTCGGAGCGAAGATGGAACGCTGTTAGGGCGCGAAGAGACCACAACTTTTGACGATGGCACCACTGAAGACTCGCTTCGTATTTATCATGATAAAAAATCGGTAGATGAGACGACATTAACCGAACCAATCCTTGAAATCCCTGCTGAAGCCTTAAACCTCGAGCCAGGTGACGCGGGTACTGAGCTTGAAACCGCCGAAGGTGAATTAGATGCGCGCGTCGAGCAAATCGAAGAAATTCCCGTTACCACAGGATTTAAAACGCCCGTACTCGCCGATCTCCCCGTTGCGCCGTTTTACCTCTCCGCAAAAGAATATGTGCAATATCGCGGGACAAAGTCGCAGCAGCAAGTTGTTCTGCAATATAGCGTGACGCGTGAGAAACTCGACAGCTCCAACATTCAAATCAGCAGTGAAGCGACACTTATATTGAGTGATGATTTTGCAGCCATTTCAAACCCCGTTCCGGGCGAGCCGGAAAAACTGCGCATTTATGATTTCAAACTCGACCGCCTGCTAAGCCTTGAACCAAATGACACAGGCGTTCGGTTTTCCAATAGTTCCCTTTACGCCTCCGCGCACCGCAATACGCGCCTCATCAGTATGATGACGGAAAAGGGTGCCCGCGACGAGATCGACTTTGGTAAGGGTGTTATCCTGCCCGCCTATTGGCTGGAGAGCGCCATGAGTTTTGGCGCAGCGGATCGCATCGAAGATATTGCGCTGGAAATTGATGGCCGCACCGCGACGGCGACATTTGCCGATGAAATCACGGCGCAAATTACACTATCGGATCAAGCCTTTGAAAGCGACGGGATGAGTAATAGTCAACTTGTCTTTGCCCATCACTATTGGCCGGTTCATCCGACGGTTCTGCGCCAAATTTTCGAAGCCCCCGGCCCGATTGAAAAGCTAACTTATATTTCGCGAGGTCCGGATGATATTAAAGGCACAAAATATACGTGGACTTTAACGGGACAAAAAGCGGTTGAGAAAACCTTCCCTCTTCCTGCCCTAGCAGAAAGCATTGCTGATATGGCCGGCGCGCCGCCGCTGGCTGTGAATTTACGCAAGACTCTCATGACGCAAACGCCAGATTTAGGTAAATTAAGTGCGCCATTTTCAGAAACTGAAAACGCGCTTCAAGCTTGGCAAAATGGACAGCGTTATGTGACCTATTCTGGTCATTGCGCGAAAAAATCACGTCCTGCCATTTGTAACGAAATCGCGGACATGGCCGATAACCCCGATTTGCCCGAAAGCTTTAAGCCCATCGCCGCAGCGGCCAAACAATCCCAAACCAGAGCAGGCCGCAAAGACGCCCTTCCCGTTCTCGCCAAAGCTGCCAGCGCGAGCGATGCTGACGCCGCTGTGCTTTATATGGCAGGCATGGCCCGGGCACGCAGCAAGGCCGCAGACCTTTCGCCCGAAATGCAGGCCTTTAGCGCAGAAGATGCGCTTACGCGGGCTGTGAATGCGGATCCGCACAACCCCTCATATTTGATGGGGCTGGCGCAATATTATGCCGCAAATGATCGGTTCGAAGAAGCGTGGGATTTGTATGACACGCTAGCTGTGGTGCTGTCCCAGCCCGCAATGGACGGCCATAATATCCGCCTGCCGATTGCCCGCGTCGAAAGCGGATTACGCGATCTTGCCCCCGCCTATTTTCTGCCGAAATAAGCGCGCGTTTCGCATAGCCAAGCGCGGCGCGCCTTGTTAAAGAGTCGCAAACACTTTGACTTAAAAGGACGACTCCATGGCTGATCAAGATTTTCCAACAGGCACATTAATGGCTGGCAAACGCGGCCTGATTATGGGCGTCGCCAACAAGAACTCGATTGCTTGGGCCATTGCCCGCCAGCTTGCCGCCCAAGGCGCTGAACTGGCCTTTACGTTCCAAGGTGAAGCCTTAGCGCGCCGCGTGCGCCCGCTCGCCGAGAGCATCGGTAGCGATATTCTTGTGGAATGCGACGTTACCAATGATGACACCATGGACAATACTTTTGCGACTCTCAAAGACAAATGGGGAAAGATTGATTTCCTTGTCCACGCCATTGCCTTTGCCGGCAAAGACCAACTGGCAGGTAGTTTTATCGACAACACAACGCGCGAAGGCTTTAAATCCGCGCTTGATATTTCCGCCTATAGCTTCGTTGACGCAGGCCGCCGCGCAGCCGCAATGATGAATGATGGCGGCGCGATGGTCACGCTAACCTATCTCGGCTCTGAACGCGTTATCCCAAATTACAACGTGATGGGTGTGGCCAAAGCCGCGCTGGAAGCCAGCACGCGCTATATGGCCGCCGACCTTGGCCCGCGCGGCATTCGCGTCAACGCCATATCGGCTGGCCCGATTAAAACACTCGCCGCTGCGGGCATCGGCTCCGGCCGCCACATGTTCCGCTTCAACAAAGCCGCCGCCGCCATGCGCGACAACACAGACCCTATGGGGGTCGCAGGCGCAGCGCTATATTTGCTCTCTGATTTAGGCCTCTCCTGCACAGGCGAAACCCACCACGTCGATGGCGGCTTCCACGCGATTGGAATGCCCGCAGAGGATGCGATGACTGAGGCAAGCGGGGGTTAGCTATTTTCAACCTCACTTATTTCAAAATATCCTGCGTGGCAGTGATAGGTGCGGCGTTCATATCTATGAGCGAGCCAGCACTCGCCCAAACCAATACGGATTGTCCAAGAAAAAACTTTGACAAAAAGTGTCTAAAAACGGTCAGTGGCGAAATCCAAGGCGTATTCCACCCCGGCATTGACTCCGGTGTCGTTGAAACTTTTGCTATTATATGGATCTTCGCGCCCAACACTGATGGTCCTTGGATATTTGCGCAAACATATTTGGGAAAATCACAAAACCTTCCCGAAATATATGATCAATGCACCATTTCTTATGTAGCTGACGAAATGGTTGAGGTTCCAACCCCTTTCATTACAGAAATAATTGTGACGGATGATGGAAACATCAGAATGCCTGATGGGCACCCAATCACATCACACACTTTAAATCGCGCTTATGTTATAGACTGCGAAAAAGATTAGCTTAAAAAACAAGATTATTCTTTAAGCCGCTTCTAAATCACCCTTATCCAAATTCGCCGCCGCGAAATAGGCGAGATCGAGTAGGACGAGCGGGCGGCTTTTGCCAACTGTGGCGGCGAGCGCGGCGAGCCAATCTGCATTTTCGGGCGAGAGGCGTAATGTCGTCCGGCGCGCGGGTGCAAAGCGCGGCTCAGTGAACCACGCCGTGACTTCGGTAATATGATACTGATCCCGAATATGGCTGACCGCGCGATCCATGATTTTTGAGCGCGCCTTCGTCCCCATAGTTTTACCCATTTGAGACAGCAATGCCTCGGCCCCCGGTTCTATCGCCATTTCAATAATTGCTTGTGTCATGGGGCGAGTATGAGAGATTATGGTTAATCAAGTATTATTGGCGCAGGGCTTTGAAAGCGAGTTTCACAATCTGTTACGCCGGAGTTAATAAATGGGGCGAATGAAAGCCATATTGGCTTTCCAAGCCTCGATGAAATGCCGTTTGAGATAGTTTAAAATTAACTTAACCAAATTATCGTTTTGAAAGCGAATTAGACTTTATAAAACTCGCGATACCATCTCACGAACTCAGGTATGCCCTGCTCTATCTTTGTCTTGGGGTCATAACCAAAAGCCGCCTTCGCCGCGCTAATATCGGCAAAGGTGCGCGAGACATCGCCCGCTTGGCGCTCCTCAAAGATTTTCTCGGCCTCGCGCCCGCAGGCCAGCTCAACTGCGCCGACAAGGTCCATTAGCGCGTTGGGCGTATTGTTGCCAAGATTATATATCTCATGGGCGCGGCCATCATTGCGCGGAACATCGGTGGCGAGCAATTTTGCGATGCCGTCGGTAATATCGTCAACATATGTAAAATCGCGGCTCATTTCGCCAGCGGAAAACAGCGTGATGGGATCCCCGCGCAGGATCTTTTCGGTGAAAATCCAATAGGCCATGTCGGGCCGGCCCCACGCGCCGTAGACCGTGAAAAAACGCAGCCCGCTCATCGAAATATCGTAAAGCCGCGCATAGCTTTCCGAGAGCATTTCACCGCCCAGTTTCGTCGCCGCATAGAGCGAGACAGGCTTTCGCGTCTCATCCGTTTCTTTAAATGGCCCGCCGCTGCGATCGCCATAGACCGAGGAGGAACTAGCATAGGCCAGATGTTTGAGCGCCTTTGCGCCGCGCGCAAATTCGAGGACATTCAAATGCCCGATCAGGTTAGATTGCGCGTAGGCGCGCGGGTTCTCGAGGCTATAACGAACCCCCGCTTGCGCCGCGAGATGCACGATATGGGTGATCGTGTGTTTATCAACGGCGGCCTCTAACGCGCCTGTTTCGGCGAGATCAAGCTGTGAAAATCGAAAACCCTCAAAACCTGCAAGTGTATCTAGGCGCGCGCGTTTTATCGCAGGGTCATAATAATCATTCAGGCTGTCCACGCCGATAACGCGATGTCCATCATCAAGCAGGCGGCGAGAGAGATGCGCGCCGATAAAGCCCGCCGCGCCCGTGACTAAGACCGTCATGCTCACTCGCTTACAATCTCGACGCGGATGCGCTCAATTTCTAGCGTGCCGCTTTTGCCCGACACATCGGGCCAAATGCCCACGAAATCTGTTCCGGGATCACCGCGCGGAGCGTTCGGGCGAAAGTTAAAACTGTAATCTTGGAATTCATCTGTCGGCGCAAAGGTTTGAGGCGCACTATCCCCCGCGCCAGCCGAGTAATAATTCACCGTAAAGCTTTCAGCGGCGCGGTCTTTCCCCGCGCGGGCCCGCACTGTAATTTTCAAATTGTTCTCAGCAAAAGCGGCTTCATAGACAGGGCCAAGCTCGGCAAACACGCCCGCGCTCGGTGGGGCGTCGCGGCGCAGCATATGTGCCGCAGCGATGGAATATTCGCCCGTTAATTGCTGATCTTGGGCATAATCGACTGTCGTTCCCGGCGAGGCCACCAGCGCGCGCAGCGCGTCGCCCTCAAGTGTGTATCCGTCCGTTTCAGGATTTACATCAGGCTGATCAAGGCCGCCGCCCTTGCCGCCAGCCATCAAGGCCGCCGCGATCATGGCGCCGATTATCAATAGTGCAAATGGATAGAATAACTTATCTGGCATAGCCCATGCTATCGCGCGGCTTTACGTTTAAATCAAGACCAACCCGCTATATTAGAAACAGTACGGCGCGCTCATCTGTGCGCTCAATCAGCGCGCGGTGCAGCGTTGCCGTCAAGTCCTCATGAACCTTTTCGGCGGCGTCACCCGACCATGCATTTTGCACCGCCAAAATAAGTTCACTGCGGTGCTCAGCTGAGGCTTTTTTCAGGCGTTTATCCGTCATAACTTTACGCGCGACCTTGGGAATTTTTGCGGCGCGCATTTTGCCCTCAAGCGCTTTGCGGCCAAAGACGATGCCGCCAATGCCTGCGCCCGCTGCGACAATAAAAGTCAGCGGATTGGCCAGTAGCGGCGCGAGGAGTTGCGCTTTCGCCAGCACCACACCGATAAGAACGGCCGAGATTGTGGTGCCTGCAATCGCCGTATCTTGCTCGAGATTAGCCAATTGCGGCGAGCCAACGGTTAGTCCCTCAAGATGGCGCGAAATATGCGCGCTATCATCAAGCGATAACACCATCGCCGGTAGACCATGATCGCGGCAAAGCGGATCGGTGACGGTTTCAATATTGCGCTGAAGCCGCGCAAACCATTCATCAATGACAGGGCGAAGCGAATTACGCGCAGAGTCGCTGACCAGCCACTCACTGACGCGGGTTTGCAAAATATCTTCAACCTCTGTGAGGCGGTCAATCTCGCCGCGTCGCCAGTCTTGAAATACCGG
>CALLBH010000223.1 GCA_938001945.1 uncultured Robiginitomaculum sp. | reverse complement strand
GTGACTTAGGCAGAGCTCTAAGTCACATGCTGCCACCTCGGAGCGATCCGTGAGGGCGGCAGGGAATTATTGAAACGAAACAACACTAACGCGTAAAAGGTATCACCTGTTTTTCTAAGTCCCGCACGGACAGCCCTACTTTCTCATCATCCTTAAAATTCAAAACAAAGAAAATTAAATGAAAAAATAGACATTAATTGAGCCCATCGTCCCGCTTCTGATGGCCCCGGCTAATCATATTACCCCATTCGAAATATTCTGAGACATAATTCACCCGATATTAGGGGGAATGCGTCATCAGCATGTCGCGTAATGAGAGAATTAGGTGTCGAATTTCGCGCTTAATCGGCTACGCAGGGGGATAAAACATATGAATCGGGACGACGACATGATTTCTTGGGCGAGAGCAGCACTTTTATCAGCCATGACTTTACTGGCTTCAATACTCATCATTGGATTTGCGCAGGCCGCATATGCGGATGGCCCGGCGGGTAATCCAAATGACCAAGCCGCAAAGTTCCGCCAGCTTGGCCCCGAGAGCCTTCCGACGCCTAATATTTTCCGCACCGCCTCCGGCGCGCCCGGCCCTGCCTATTGGCAGCAAAATGCCGACTATATTATCAACGTAGAACTCGACGACGAGAACAAACGCATCTTGGGTTCTGAGACGATCCGTTACACCAATAATTCGCCCGACCCATTACGCTATTTGTGGGTGTCACTTGATCAGAACCGTTTCCAAGACGGATCAACGGCGCGCATGAGCGAAACAGCCAGCACATCAGGAACACGCCGCAGCTCTGGCGGTTCCGGAGATAGCCTATCCTTTAACGCGCTTGCCCGCCAGCAAGCCCTTGCTGATGTGGATTACGGCGCAAAAATCCAAGCCGTCAAAGATAGTCGCGGTAAAAATATGTCTTACGTCATCAATGACACAATGATGCGTATTGATTTGCCCGCCACGCTCGCGCCCGGCGAGACATTTACATTTGGCATTGATTGGGAACATGCCATGATTGACGAGGCCATCATTGGTGGCCGCGGCGGTTATGAGCACTTCCCAGAAAATGATACATACATTTATTTCTTGGCCCAGTGGTTCCCGCGCATGGCCGCCTATACCGATTATACCGGTTGGCAGAATAAACAATTTTTGGGCCGTGGTGAATTTACGCTCGAATTTGGTGACTACGAAGTCAACATCACTGTGCCCGACGATCACGTTGTTTCGGCTACTGGTGTCCTGCAGAATGAGCGCAAGGTTCTATCCGCTAAACACCGCCGCCGCCTGAATAAGGCCCGCGACGCTGACAAGCCATTATTCATCATCACGCCTGAAGAGGCCAAAGAGAACGAAGACAGTGAAAAGTCGCGCGATTTTGTGACATGGAAGTTTAAGGCCGAAAATGTCCGCGACTTTGCATGGTCCAGTTCACGCAAATACATTTGGGACGCCCAAGGCTATAAGCAAGATAGCGAAGAAAACCCATTCGTTATGGCGATGAGTTTTTACCCCAATGAGGCCGAGCCGATTTGGAGCATGTATTCGACACATGCTGTCATTCACACAATGGATGTCTATAACCGTTTCGCCTTTGATTACCCCTACCCCACCGCGCAAAGCGTTAATACGTGGGAGCGCGGCGGTATGGAATATCCGATGATTACCTTCAACGGATACCGTCCTTCAAAAGATGAAAAGTCAGGCGAAGTCACTTATTCGCGGGGCATTAAATATGGCCTAATCGGCGTGATCATTCACGAAGTGGGTCATATTTATTTCCCAATGGTCGTTAATTCAGACGAGCGGCGCTGGACATGGATGGATGAGGGGCTGAACAGCTTCTTGGAATATCTTGCTGAATATGAGTGGGAAGAAGGTTTCCCGATCTCTGGCGGCGTGAACAATCCGCTTGATGTGATCCCGCGCTACATGACCTCTTCGGGACAAGTTCCGATCATGACGCAGTCTGACTCAATCCTTCAATTTGGCCCGAACGCTTATTCTAAGCCTGCGGCCTCATTGATGGTGCTTCGCGAAACCGTTATGGGCCGCGAATTATTCGACCACGCGTTCAAAGAATATGCCACGCGCTGGAAGTTTAAACGCCCAACGCCTGCTGACTTCTTCCGTACAATGGAAGACGCCTCTGCTGTGGATCTGGATTGGTTCTGGCGTGGATGGTATTTCGGTACGGATCACGTTGATGTCGGTATTACCTCTGTGCGCGAGTATAAAATTAGCACGCAGAACCCCGAGATTGAAAACCCATTACAGGCCGAACGCGATGGCGAGAACTATCCTGAAACGATTACGCAGCGCCGTAACCGCGAAGAAGGCATGACAACACGCCTCGAGCTTTATCCTGAAATTGGTGATTTCTATAATGAGAACGACAAATATGTGGCCTCTAATAAGGACAAAAATAAGTTCACTAATTTTGTGAAAGGTCTCGATGAGTGGGAGCTTAAAGCATATGAGCGCGCCGTTCAGGAAGACCAAAGCATATACTTCATCGATTTTGAAAATGTCGGTGGTTTGGTGACCCCTATTCCACTTAAAATCACCTATCAAAATGGCGAAACGGAAGAGATGATGATTCCTGCTGAAATCTGGCGCCGCAATACCGAAAAAGTGAGCAAGCTGCTTATTCGGGACAAGCGCATTGCCAGCATTGAAGTCGATGTTCATCATCAGACAGCGGATGCGGATTTCTCAAATAATAGCTTCCCGCCGCAAATCGCGCAATCTCGACTGCAGCTTTACAAGAGCTCTTATAGCCGCCGTAATTTGATGGCGGATATGATGGTGGAGCTTCAAAGTGGAGATAAAGATAAGCCGAAAACGGATAATAAAGACGTCCCGATGACGCCGCAGCAGTAATCCTCATTTGATAAGGCGGCGTTCATAAATGCCGCCTTATGATTATGCCATGATATCACGACGCTTATTCACACGCTTTGCCCTCGCCGCTGCTGCGCTCAGCACGGCAGTGCCGGCCTATGCCCACCGCCAGAAAATTTCTTACACAGATATTGAATGGCTAGCAGATAGCAGCGAAATTGGAGTCACTCACCGCATCCATATGCATGACGCAGTCAAAGCTTTGGTGAAACAGGGTAAATTGGACAGCCCGACTCTGACCGATTTGCGCAGCCAAGCGATACTTGCGCTTCATCTCAAAACGCAATTTGCGCTATATGGACAGGATGAAAAACGAATTGGGTTGGATGTTTTAGGCGCTGAAATTCAAGGTTCTGATATTTTCATTTTCATGACGGGCAAAGTCGACGGCACACCGAAAGGTCTGTCTATATTCTGCGAAATTTTGCACGCGACCTATGCGAGCCAGAGAAATCATGTCACAGTCAATCTTCAAGGCGAGATTCATACTGTGACCTTTCAAGCAAAGGATCCCGTCAAAACCGTATTTTAGATCTCGGAGATTGATGTGTTGATCGTTCACCATTTGAATAATTCCCGCTCGCAGCGTATTTTGTGGCTGCTTGAGGAACTTGAAGTCGAATATGAAGTGCGCCGCTATGAGCGCGACCCCGATAGCAACCGCGCACCAGCAGAGCTCAAGACCATCCACCCGCTCGGCAAAGCGCCTGTGATCGAAGACGGTGATAATGTTATCGCGGAAACAGGCGCGATCATTGTTTATATTTTGGACAAATACGGCAAAGGCCGCCTGCGCCCCGAAGACGGCACCGAAGATTATTACGACTACGTTCATTTCCTACATTTTGCCGAAGGCTCGGCTATGCTGCCCTTCTTGCTCGCGCTCTACACGGGCTTTCTGGGCGAAGCCGCCGAGCCGATACAGCCGCTCATTATGAAAGAGATCAAAGGCGTTTTGGATTATTGCGAATATCGCCTGATCCGGAATGACTATTTCGCGGGTGCCGAATTAACCGGCGCAGACATTCAAATGATCTTCCCGCTTGAAGCTGCCAAGGCCCGCGGACGCTTGAAGGG
>CALLBH010000222.1 GCA_938001945.1 uncultured Robiginitomaculum sp. | reverse complement strand
TACGACATTGCCCGGCCAGCCAACCCTCGCGGTCGTTTTGGTGGGTGATGACCCTGCGAGCCATGTCTATGTGCGCAACAAAATCAAATTCACCGAAGAATGCGGCATGCGCAGCGTTGAGCATCGCCTTCCCGCCGATGTATCTGAGGAGGCCGTTGTTGACATTGTCAAACAGCTCAACGCCGATGACACCGTTAACGGCATTTTGGTGCAACTCCCTTTGCCCAAAGGGATGGATTCGGATCGCGTCATTGAACACATTCATCCCGACAAAGACGTGGATGGATTGACCGAGACCTCCGCCGGTCGCCTATCGCTCGGTAAACCCGGACTTCGCCCGTGCACGCCTAGTGGATGTGTCATGCTGGCCAAAGACGCGCTTGGCGATTTAACAGGGAAAAGCTGCGTAATTCTGGGACGTTCAATTTTAGTCGGCAAACCGGCCGCACTTTTATTTCTTGAGCAAAATTGCACCGTCACAATTGCCCATTCACGCACAAAAAATCTTGAACAGGTCTGCCGCGAAGCCGACATTCTTGTCCCTGCTGTGGGCCGCGCGCAAATGGTCAAGGCCGATTGGATTAAGCCCGGCGCCTGCGTGATTGACGTCGGCATCAATCGCGTCCCGTCCATTAAATATCCGGGCAAATCCCGCCTCGTCGGCGATGTGGCATTCAAAGAAGCGGCCAAGGTTGCGGGCTCTATCACGCCCGTTCCCGGCGGCGTCGGCCCAATGACAATTGCTTGCCTGCTACAAAATACGGTACTGGCCGCCTGCGCGCAAAATGGATGGGACGTGCCGGAGATTATCGCGGGTTAATGAGCATATCGCGCGCCGATTTTGGGACATTGCCAGATGGCCGAAAGGCAGAGCTTTTTACGCTAACAAGTCCGGCGGGCTTGGTCGCTAAGATCACAAATTATGGCGGGCGTGTCACGTCAATTCAAACGCCCGACAGAATGGGAAATTTAGGCGAAATTACGCTCGGATATGATCGCCTAGAGCCCTATTTGACCGACCCTTATTATCTCGGCGCGACCATTGGCCGATACGCCAATCGCATCGGCGGAGCGGCTTTTGATTTAGACGGTACGACACATAATCTCTTGCAAAATGAAGGCGACACTCACCTTCATGGCGGTGACGGATTTGAGCGTAAATTATGGACAGCAGAGATAGAGCACGAGACTCTAATTCTACGCTATGCTTCGCCAAATGGCGAAGGCGGATATCCGGGCAATGTCGATGTCACCCTTCATATTTCGTGGGACACGGATGTTGATCTCAGGATAGATTACAAGGCCAGCACAAATGCGCCTTGCCCAATCAATTTGACCAACCATACCTATTTCAACCTTAGCCATGACATTGATGTGCGCGGTCACACGGCTATCGTGAATGCCCGCGAATATTTACTCACAAATGAAGATTCAATCCCGACGGGTGAGCGCAAAGACGTAAAGAATTCTGCGCTGGACCTTCGGGGCGGCGCGATAATTGGACATCGGTTTAATAGCTGCGCCCTGCCCGAAGGTTATGACCACAGCTATGTCATTGACGGTGAGGGTTTACGAGACGCAGCAACGGTAAGCACCCCTGATACAGGGCGCAGCGTTACGCTGCTAACGACCCAGCCCGGACTGCAATTCTATACAGGATACGGGCTGAAAGGCGGGGCAGGACGTGATGGCGAAATCTGGCCAGAATTTGCGGGACTATGCCTTGAGGGACAGCACCATCCCGACTCGCCCAATCACGACCATTTTCCAAATACAATTATTCGTCCCGGCGAAACGTACACACAAACACAAATCTATCGGTTTAAAATCTCGTGAGCGGCGCGCCCTATATATTTCTAGACGATCAAATCACAGGGCAAAGCCGCTACTATGACGCGCCGATATCCCTTATAGAGGCCTATCATCAAGATGATGTTCCTGCTGCCCTCGCCGCAATAGAAAAGGCTCTCGCGGGCGGTAAATATGTCGCTGGATATGCCAGCTATGAGTTGGGGCTGCAGGTGGGTAAACCTCTTCAGGCCCATATGGGCCATTCACAGCATCCCATTTTACAATTTGGCGTCTTTGAGAATTTCGATGACGCTAAGCGCCCCTATGGAGAGACCTATGCCCCGCTCCCGGAGCTAAAGGCGCAGTGGAGCGAGGCAGACTATTTAAAGCGCTTTGACCGCGTTAAAACCTATATCGAGGCGGGCGATATATATCAGATCAACCTGACCTTTCCTTATGTGGGAACATCAGAGGAGCGCCCCGACTTCGCGGCGCTTTATGGCCACCTTCGCGGTCGACAGCCTGTGCGATATGGCGGGATCATTCAGCTGTGTGATCGGCATATCCTATCCTTATCGCCTGAGCTCTTTTTTGAGATTGAAGGGCGCACAGTCCGAACGCGTCCAATGAAAGGCACAGCCCCGCGCGGCGCAACACCATCCGAAGACAAAGCCATGGGTAAGGCGATGCAAAATGACGAGAAAAGTCAGGCTGAAAACCTGATGATTGTTGATTTGCTGCGCAATGATCTGTCGATGATTGGCCAAAGCGGAACAACGAAGGTCACTGATTTATTCTCATTGGAAACATATCCAACGCTGCATCAAATGACCTCTGGCATTGAAACGACGATGCGTGAAGGCGTTAGCGCGACTGATGTCTTCGCGAGCTTGTTCCCTTGCGGGTCAATCACCGGCGCGCCGAAGCGACGCGCTATGGACATTATTGAAGAGCTTGAGGACGGCCCGCGCGGACCTTATTGCGGCGCCATAGGATATTTCGATCCAGATGGAACAACCAAATTTAATGTCGCCATTCGAACACTGACGAGCACGCCACATGACGCAGGTTTCGTCACGCGCTACGGCGTCGGCAGCGGCGTTGTTTATGACAGTGACGGCGCGAATGAATATGCCGAATGCCAATTAAAATCTGCTATCGTGACGGCAAACCCGAAATTAGTCGAAACGCTGAAATGGACTCCCGGCGAAGGCTTTGCGCGATTAGAGCTGCATTTGACGCGACTGTTAAAGAGCGCGAGTAAATTTGGCTATAATATTGATCTAAATGATTTATTTTTTAGACTCGATAAAGAAGTAGCAGAATACAAATCTTCGCGCCGCATTCGAATAGCACTTACCCAATCGGGAAGCATATCAATTGAGTCCACAAAATACGCCCCTTTTGAAACACCTTTAAAGCTGGCCATTTCTAAAAACACTCTGACCCAAAACAAACAAATTTATAGATCAAAAACAGACTCGCGCGCCTTCTATGATGGAGAGCGCAACAGATTAAAGTCACGAGTGAATTGCGATGAGGTTTTATTTATCAACCCACAAGGACAACTCTGCGAAGGAAGTTTTACCAGTCTGTTTGTAAAGCTCCCACATTCTAAAACGTTACAAACCCCTGCCCTTTCCTGTGGTTTACTTCCCGGGGTTTTAAGGCAAGATATGATTGAAACGGGCCAAGCTGAGGAAGCCATTTTATCACTGACCGATTTATCACACGCCGAGAAACTTTTTGTCGGAAACTCTTTGCGCGGATTAATGCCCGCAATATTACTCAATCCTGACCCGCAATAGGACTGTCTATGAAACGCCTTCTCCTCTCCGCCGCAGCGCTCTCTTTGATTTCGGGATGCCAGGCAGCATCGACGCAAACTGCGCCGCAACCCAATGATACGCCAAAAGCCAAGAACGTTATCCTATTCATTGGGGATGGCATGAGCGTGTCGACGATAACCGCCGCGCGAATTTATGAGGGACAAAGCCAGGGCAAAACGGGAGAGGAACATAGCCTCTCATTTGAAGCTTTCCCGAATGTGGCCATGGTCAAAACCTATAATTTGGACGCTCAAGTCCCCGATAGCGCTGGCACCGCGAGTGCGATGAATACAGGTTTGGTCACAGGTATCGGCGCGATCAATATTCAGCCTGGAAATGAGGCGGCCGGATGCCGAGATGAAACGCGCTCAGGCCCTGTCCGGATTATAGACCTTGCCGAAGCAGCAGGATTATCAACGGGAATCGTTAGCTCTGCGCGTATCACCCATGCCACGCCAGCTGCGGTATATGCTTATGCAGAGTCTCGCGGATTTGAGCGTTATAAAGACATGCCGAAGGGCGCCCTGAGCATTGGCTGCCGAGACATTGCCGAGCAATTGGTGACATCCGACGTCGATATTGCGCTTGGCGGTGGTCGCCGCGCATTTGAGAAATACTCGCGCGGAAGCGCCGTTTCGCTTATTGATATGTGGACGCAGCGCGGTGACGATTATGTTTATGCTGATGACCATAAAAGCCTTAAGGCGCTTAACCTATCATCGGGCCAGCAAGTCTTGGGCCTGTTTTCAAATTCTCACCTTCCTTATCACGTTGACCGCAAAGCGTCGAAAGATCCGTCTTTAACGGAACTCACAACTGCGGCGATCACCAATCTTGAGGCGCGCGATACGGGGTATTTTTTAATGGTTGAGGCTGGACGCATTGATCATGCCCACCACCAAACAAATGCCTATCGCGCCCTGACCGATACGGTTGAACTCGCCGCCGCTGTACAAACGGCCTATGAGGCAACCAACCCCAATGAGACGTTGATCCTTGTGACGGCGGATCACGGCCATGTCTTTACAATTGCGGGCTATCCAGAACGCGGAAATCCGATACTTGGGCTGGCGAAACGCACAAATCGGGATGGTGAACGTAAACCGCTCGAGGATGCTGATGGTTTGCCTTACACAACACTGGGCTATCACAATGGCCCGAACCAACGCGATGATACGCTGCTGACGGACAACGCCGTTCAGGCGCAAGATTATCTCCAGCAAACCTCCGTCAGAATGGAAAGCGAAACCCATAGCGGCGAGGATGTCATACTCTATGGAACCGGCCCGGGATCAGAGCGCGTAAAAGGCTCTTTCCATCAGGCTAAAATCTTCGATATTATTGTCGACAGTTTGGATATTCGAGGCGCGCAGGAAGTCGAATAATTACTCTTCGCGAAAGGCGCGATTGAATTGGTCCGTCGCAGGTTTAACCAGATAATTCCACACTGTGCGCTCATCCGTTTGAATGAAAGCTTCAGCGGGCATGCCCGGAATTAGAGTCAAACCATTCAAGCGATCAATCTGTTCCGGCGGAATTTCAACGCGCACAACATAATATGAAAACCCTGTTGCCTGATCCGTCACCGTATTAGCCGACATATTTATAACGACACCATTGAGCTCTGGCGTTGTGCGCTGATTAAAGGCCGATAGGCGCACGGTGGTGTGCTGACCGATATAAATCTGGTCGATATAAATCGGCTCGACTTGTGACTCCACGATCAAGCGATCATTGACGGGGATAATTTCCATGATGGGGTTGGCCGGCGTAACAACGCCGCCAATCGTAGTAATCGCCATATTATGAACGATCCCGTCCACAGGCGACACAATATCAATACGATCTGTTTGATCATCTGCCGTGATCATCTGCTCACGTAAATCAGACTCGATACTTTCTGTCTGGCGGAGCTCTGTAAGCACCTGTTCTTGACGCTGCCGTTTAACTTGTAGGATCTCAATTTTGGTTTCACCAATGAGATTTTTGATCCGCGCAATTTCAGACTTAGATGTATTCATCTCGCCTTGCAGGCGCGCAAATTCACGCTCAAGCTGATTGATCCGAATCTTATAGCCCTGCCCGCGGCGGTTTAGTTCCCGAAAGGCATTGGCTTCATCATTGACCAATCCCGCTTGGTCATAGAGCGTGACCATGCGCGCCTCATAGCCATTAATTTGATCATTGGCCTGAGCAATACGCTGCTGGAGTTGGTCGATCTGTCCTAGATAACCACGGCGACGTGTCAGGAATAATTCATTCTGATCAGAGATTGCTTTGGTCACCGTCAGATCACGAGACTCCACAGGGAAAACAAAATCCCAATCAATACTCTCATCACCATCACGCTCAGCAATAAGACGCGCACTCAACGCTTGCGCCTCAATCGATCGATTTTTGAGTAAGGCGCTATTTGCCGCGAGAGCAGTCGGGTCCAAACGCATCAGCAGCTCCCCCTTCTTGACTGTGTCTCCGTCTTTGACGAAAATCTCACCGACTATACCGCCATCTAGATGTTGAATGACTTTAGGCTTACCTTCGACAACGACACTTCCGGGCGCAATAACAGCCCCTTGGATTTTAGCAAATACGGCCCATAAAAACCCACAAACGAAAAGCAAGATAACAATCGAGAATCCGACTTTGACATAGCGATCAAATGGCATCTTGCTCGATTGTTGCGGCGCGCCTTGCGGCGCAGCGGCTTGATCTTCCGGACTTTGCGGGGAACCTGACAGCATCATATTCATCTTAGCTGTCTTTCTTTTTCGGCGGCGTCTTAGCAGAACGACCTGTTACGCCTGAGAACCCCATTGACGACGCGGGGCCGCCGCTTGTGATCGAACGCGGGCTTTGAGGTTTGATGCGGCCTTGGCCAGAGACTTGTCCGGATGTGTTAGGCGATGAAAGCTTAAGCGGCGCTGCAGACGGTGAGCCCGATGGCGCATTCGAAGAATTGGGGACCGGACGCGGTCCGGGCGGCTTCCCTGTAATTGTTTCGAGCACTTTAGCTTTGGGACCAAAATCAATTTGTTGACCGTCCTTAAGCGCCAACAGCATATCAACAGCGACAATCGCGCTTTGACGATGGGTCATCACAATTACGGTGTTGCCGCGTTCTCGCGACCCTAAAATGGCTTTCGTCAAAGCCTCGTCACCCTCGGAGTCAAGATTTGCATTTGGCTCATCCAGCACGAGTAAGGACGGATCGCCGTAAAGCGCGCGCGCAAGAGCAACGCGTTGCACTTGACCGCCCGATAAAACAACGCCGCCATTACCCACAAGCGTCTTATATCCGTCAGGCAATTGTAAAATCATGTCATGAACGCTGGCCCGTTCAGCCGCTTCAACGACAGCTTGATCATCAATCTCAGGGTTAAAGCGCGCTATGTTTTCCGCAATTGTACCGTCAAGAAGGGCAACATCCTGTGGAAGATAGCCAATATGCTTTCCAAGGTCATCACGGTTCCATTGATCGAAAGTAGCGCCGTCAATGCGCACGCTTCCGCGCGCGGGCATCCACACGCCGACCAAGAGGCGCGCAAGGGTAGATTTACCGGACGCGCTCGGTCCGATAACGCCAAGCCCCTGCCCGGGTTTTAGCGCAAAATTAATATCGCGAAGAACCGCAGTGCGACCGCCGGGCACAGCCGCAAAGGCATGCTCCACAGAGATTTGCCCCGTCGGCTCAGGAAGCTGCAAAGCCTCTGTTTCTTTGGGAACTGCTTTGAAAAATATCTCAAGGCGATCAAGCGCGGCGCGCGCCGCTACAACAGATTTCCATTGACCCAGCGCCATCTGAATTGGCGCGAGCGCGCGGCCCATAATGATAGACGCCGCAATCATACCGCCGGGCGTAATTATTCCGATGACCGCAAGACCACACCCCGCGCCCAAAACACCGGATTGAAGCGCCATACGAAACGCTTTGGTCGTCGCAGAGAAACTGCCTGCGCGGTCAGAACCGCGCGTAAATAATTTTCCGGCTTCGTCATTAGACGCATTCCAGCGGCGAAGGACGTTCTTCTCCATCCCCATCGCCGTAATACTATCGGATTGACGATGAGAACTTTCGGCGATCTGGCGGCTTTGCATGGTGTGGCCGCGCGATTGATTAAGGGTATCCTTGGTCGATAATTCATTCATCAAAGCGATAATGAACATGATAATCGACCCGATGAGCGCCATAACGCCAAGCGTCCAGTGTAAGTACCAAATTACGGCAATAAAAATCGGGGCCCACGGAACATCAAAAATAGCGCCCGGAGCTGGCCCGGACAAGAATGATTTCAGAGTTCCCAAATCATCTAAGGGGCGGTTACGCGTCCCCATTTCGCCGTAGGCGCCTTGTTTCATCCAAATGCCAAAAGTGCGGCTGTTCAAATCGGCTTGAAGCTGGTTTCCGATACGCACTAATATGCGCGAGCGCACCATATCGAGCAGACCCATGATCAAATATAAGCCAACCATCAGAATAGATAGCACCACCAGCGTGCTCATTGATTTAGAAATCAAGACGCGGTCATAGACCTGCAACATATAGAGCGGACCGGTCAGCATAAGCAGATTGATAAATGCAGAGAACACGGCCACGCCGATAAAACCGCGTCGATAACGCCGCAAAGCAAGAGCTATTTCGGATAACTCTTTATCTTTTGCACTTTTTGCCACAATTCACCCCTATTCACTCATATCCGCTTTTATGCAGAACACGATGAATTTTCTATTTATTTATCAGCCTAATGTGACATTTAAGTTGCAGATTACAAGTGACAGTCTGTCACGATTACTTCAATAAAGTCTGATAGCGATCTCTGAGGGCATATGACCGATAGCATCACAAAATCCTCGGCCTCCTCTTTACCCCCTCAAAACCGCTTCCAGAGGGCTTTGTATTATAAGGATTTGATTACATTTCTATTCTTCTTCTCCTGCATTCT
>CALLBH010000221.1 GCA_938001945.1 uncultured Robiginitomaculum sp. | reverse complement strand
AGGCGATTGCGGAGACGACCGAGACAGAATTTCTCTATACTGACGCGCCGGCATTCTTCGAAATCTGCCTCATCCCGCAAGTCTATAATGCGAGACGTTTCGGTGTGGACATGGACGCATTCCCGCGCCTGTCCGCAATTGACGCTGCGTGCCGAGAGCTGCCCGCATTCATCGCAGCCGCGCCGGAAAATCAAGCGGACGCGACTTAGCAATATTGGGTTAAGTGGTGGCTCCGCAAGCAGGACTCGAACCTGCGACAAGCTGATTAACAGTCAGCTGCTCTACCAACTGAGCTATTGCGGAATAGACCATTTCGATAGGCGCGCCTCATAACAATGTTTCGCGGCGTTCGACAACCCATTTTTTTAGGAAAATGCCACTCAACTGCAGTTTATTTTTTACCAGTGAACTGGGCAAAAAAAAGGGAGCCGAAGCTCCCGAAGGTATTAGGTGAATGGTGGGGTGTCTTCAGTGAAGACTTAACCCGTATGAATGAGTATGGTTAAGAAGGTGTTAAGGCTTGCCATATTGTTAAAAATTTATGTAGCATGAGGCGTTTTTGGAGAGAAATATGCGTGAAATTACAACATATGCAGAGTTTTGGCCTTATTATTTACGCGAACATAGTAAACCTGCAACGCGCGGATGGCACTATGTTGGCGCGCTAATCGGGCTAGGGGTTGCGGTTTGGGCCATTGCGAGCGCTAATTACATTTTCTTGCCTCTTATGTTTGTGAGCGGATATTTCTTTGCATGGGTCTCCCACGGGCTGATCGAGAAGAACAAGCCCGCGACATTCACCTATCCGCTCTGGTCTCTGATCAGTGATTTTAAGATGCTATTTTGCTTTCTGACAGGGCAAATGGGAAAAGAGCTTCGGAAGGCGGGAGTTACAGCCAATGCGTAGGTATATAACTCACTTTTTACTAGCATCTATTTTAATATTAAGCGCTGCAGCCTGTGAAAAAGCGGAACCTAATACGATAACAGTAAGCGCAGAAATGACGCTTGATGTTCCTGCAGATGCTGTATTTGTGCATGCATCAATTTTTGTAGATGGGGACAGCCGTGATGAGGTTCTAAAAAACCTCGTCGCAGAGCAAAAAATTCTACGCTCTGATCTACCTAAATTACCAAAAATTGAGGCTCTAAGGATTGAGTCTTCAGATATAAAAATTCGCCGGGTGCCGACGCAAAAGTGTTTAGAATCGCTTTTGGGACGATTGCCTGAATATACAGATGCGGAAGATATTTTAGATTATTATGAAATGTGTCCGAGCGTAAAATATCGGGCATCATTAGATATGGATATTCGAGTTCAGCCTCCACAGGCTGTGGGAGGGGTGATTGCGCTGACAGGCCTTTCTGATTCAATTGATACAGAATTGGGGCGTTTTATGATCGTTGACATGCAGACTGCTCGGCGTGATGCGAAGGCTGCGGCGGCGTCTAGAATTCGCGATTTCGCGGCTGATGTTGCGGATAAAAGCGGCGTTAAACTCGGAGAAATGACCAAGCTAACATTTAGAGGTGATACGCATTTTGTCGATGACATCATTAACCGCAATCTGGGTGACGATGATGAAATTGTGGTCACGGGGAGCCGTCTTAAATATGTTACCGAGGAAGTAACGTTAGAGTTTGAGCCTAAAATGATCGAAATTGAAGAACGGGTCGTCGCAACTTTCAAAATTTCAGAGTAAGGATGAAGAGCTTCGGAAGGCGGGCGTGCAGCCTTCCGAAGCTTAAGGATCTAAAACGGGTATTTCGATCCTTAATAGGTTCCGCTCAGCTCTAGAGCGATTGTGCGTCCAAATTCGCGTTGTCTGAATTCAGTAAAGTCAAGTTGTCCGACATCGCGGCGATCTGTGAAGATATCCCGCCGCCAATCCTGATTGAGCTCAAATAGATTATAGGCGTTTAAAGTCAGTTTCATGCCCATGAAATCTTTGTGTTCAAAGAAAATATTACTGCCTGGCTTATCAAATTGAATATCCAAAACATTGTTCAGACGAAAGCGCGGCGCCTCTGAATTTCGATACAGCCCGAAGCCATAAGCATAATCCGTATTCTCAATATCATGACGAAATTCTGCGGTGAGGTTGTAAATGCTATCGCCGTTTAACCGCCGGCTTTCTCCTGTTAGCGGGTCATCGACCGCCGAGTTTCGCGCATTTGCCTGCAAGGTCAATTCTGTGCCTTTATAGCCCCATTTATCGCCTTTGAGGGTGAGCGTGTTGTCGATGCCATATTGCGCCGCGCTGTCGATATTGCCGACGGCATCGCCGCTTATGCCGATTGGAATGCGGTCAACGAGGTCAGTAATGAGTTCGCCGTAAAAACGTACTTTATAGGAGTTACCATCGCCAAAATTGCGATCAAATTCGAGCTCCCCGTTCCAGCTTTGGGCGGGGACAAGATTGACATTCCCTGTGGTGTCAAAATCGTCGCTAACGTCGACAGATGAGATGAAATCGAAAAAACTAAGCTGCCCGACTTCGCGCTCGACTTTAGCACGAATGGAGAGGTTTTCATTGGGCTTATATGTGGTGGCGAGAAAGCCTTTGGGCCGAAAAAACTCTCGGGTCAGGCCGCCATTGCTTTGAGATATTTCAGAATATTCCGCGCCGACAGAAGCTTGAAGGTTCCACTGCTCGTTGATTTTCCAGCCATGGGTCACAGTGGCTTCAGTGCGAATTTCTTCGACCTTAGAACTTGCGCCGTCTAGCGGCTCATCGCGGTAGAGGCCATTATCTAGAACTTGCAGGTCGGCCTCAATATCAAGTGTATTAACCGCGCCTTCGATGCTGATTTGCCAATCGCGGCCTTCACTCGGCACCCATGAATATTCAGTGCGCAAAATGGACTCACTTTCATCGGCTGAGCGCGTGAAAATTGATCCGTCTACGGCGTTATCAGGAGAGTCAAAAACTTCGAATTGCGATCGTGTTGGCGACTTTTCTACGCGGTTATAGGCAGTTGTTTTCAGCTTGCCGTTCCAAATTGGAAATTCATAATCCGCCCCGATTTTGGCGTTCCACTCATCCTCGGCAAAACGGGCGCGCGTAAATATATTATTGCCACGATCGGTAATCGCGGTGCGCTGCGATCTCTCGCCGCCCGTATAATTTGATTTGTTATACTCAAGATTTAGATTGCCGATATGGTCTTCTTTGGGTTTCCAAACGAGGTCTAAAGTCGCGCCAGGGGTTTGGCCGACATCAAACCCTAATTCGTCGCGGGACTCGAATAATGTTCCATCAGCGGCGACGAGGTCTTCGCCTCCATAAGCGGATTGTTTAAAACTCTCGCTACGCAGTTCCGCTGTATATTCTAAATTTCTTGTTTCGCCGGATACCGTAAAATGTATGTGGCTGAAATCGGGTTCTTGTCGCTCGCGCGCTTGGGCTTCCCAGCTCCATGTGCCCGAAATGCCTTTGCCCTTTTGCGTCACGATATTGGCGACTTGACCGGATAGGCCGGGGATATTGAGCGACGCGCCGTCCTTGATTTCGATGCGAACGACATTCGTGGCAGGAATACGCCCAAGCTGACTACCCACATCCGTTTTCCCTGTTAGGCGCTCGCCATTAATAAGAACATTCGCCCCGCCTTGTCCAAGTCCGCGCCTGTTGTCTGCGCCTTCGAGAGAGAAGCCCGGGACTTGACCAATCATATCTAACGCTGTGCGCGGGGCATATTGCGCGAAATAATCTTGGTCAAAGCTTTGCCCGTCTACATCTTGCGCCAAAGCGGGCAGGGCAGCTGTCATGAGGGTGAGCGATGACGCGACCGCGAGAAGCGGTTTTCTGATTTTAGTCATGGTAGAACTCTTATTTTAGAGGATTATTTTTATTTATTGCATTTGAGACAAGACATAGACGGGGTCGTATGTGTGGCCTCTATGGTGGATTTCGAAATGCAGGTGAGGGCCCCATTCATCATCTATCGCCCCAACCGTTCCGATAATTTGGCCGGCTTTAACGCTGTCTCCGGGCTCAAGGGCAAATGATCCAAGGCTGGCATATTTTGTCACCATTCCGCCTTCATGCTCAATTTTCATGAGCATGCCCCATGCTCCGGATTTTTGGGCATAGACGACCGTGCCGTCCAGGCTGGCCGTTACAGGCGTTCCTGCGACGGCTTTGTAATCAACGCCGCTATGCCGCTTACCTTGCGCTTCGATATATTCATTATGCCCGGCCAGAACTTGCGTGCGCGTTAGCGGCGGCAGGAATTGAGGCGTGATTTTCACACCAGACGAGGTTGAATAATAGGGCATGGGGCCATGCGAATGAGAGTCATGTGACTGCGCGTCATGTGTCTTGTGTGACGTTGGTGCTGGCGCCGCAGGAGACGGCGGTGAGATGACTGTCACGCGCGTTGAGCCCTTATCACTATGCTCGAATTTACCAATCGTGATGTCGCGGGTCTGATGTTTGCCGCCTTTTTTTGATTGCGACGAAATATGCAAGCCATCTTGGTAAATCTCGGCCAAGATAAATTTATCCATATCAATACCAATATCCCCAAGGATTTGACCGTAGATTTTTGCTTGATCTGACGTCAGGACACGGGTGTTGATGGTCCACATTCCGTTGTCTTGTTGGATTACGTGTTTTTGGACAGTGTTATTCCAATATCCATCGGCCTTGATTTGACGACTTAGTGTCTTACGAAGATTATCATATTTAATTCGCGTCTTGCTGGCTTCACGAGATGTGGATTTGGCTTTAGCTTGGACCATTTTCGCTTCTGCGCGAGACTCACGAGATGCACGTCGTGCCTCGGCGCTTCTCTCGCGCGCGGTTTCCGCATCAGCACGCACCATATCTTCATATCGCTCTTGCATGGCTTCTCTTTGGTCTTGTTGTGCTTCGAGATAATCGTGATAGCCCTCTGTGGTGTTTTCGATGCACGTCTCGAAATCATCACTCGCCCGATCTTCTAAATCCTCGGCTTGATTGCGAAGCATCTCGACGCGGCCATCCCATGACGGATTCTTGGCCGCAAATTGACCGAAATCACCGTAGAACCTCGCCATGTCCAAGCGAAAATTGGCCCATGTGCTGCTGATTTCGCCTTGCCGGTGACCGAAAGTTGCATGGTCGATTGAACTGTCCTCTGAGCAGTCTGAAAAGACGGGCGCTGCAGGAAGCACTGGCATTACACTAGACGCAGTACGGCTGGGCTGGGCAGGATATGGCGGTTGCGGCGCATCGCCTGCGAGGCGGCTATCAGAGATATCTACATCTTGCGGGGTAGTGGCCGTATTGGCTTGCGATGCGGCGCTAAAATAGGCTGCGCCCGTTAGCACCATAGCCATGGCGACAACGCCCGACGCGCTGGACGTATTTTTCTTACGCTTCGGGTCAACCAAGCGGGTCATGCGGTCAAGGATCGGCGTGTGACGCGGACCTGTTGCCGCAAGCGCGAGTTTCGGATTTTGAAGCGCAGTTGGCAACGCGGCTAAGGCTCTGATAAGTGCGCTAGGTCCGGTTGATTTCGCGACAGCAAGATCATCACAAGCTTGCTCGCGGTCCGTATCAATACAGCGCGAGATATATAGCACGCCGGGGTGATAAAAGAAGACCGCTTTGATGGCGTTTTGAATAAGATTAAAGGCGTAATCATAGCGGCGGATATGCGCGAGTTCGTGCAATAATATCGCTTCGACTTGCTCTTGGGGCAGGGCCGTCAGAAATCCAACAGGAACCAGAACAATCGGCTTTAATACACCTAGAGTAATGGGGCTTTTAGCGCGATCAGAGATAAATAGCTTCACGTCACGCGAAATGCTTAACCCGTCAACGAGCATGTCAAAAGCGGCCCGCCACTGCGCGGGCGGGCGCGTGAGGCCTCTGCGGCGTAGCGTATGGATAACATAGAGCCCGCCCGCATAGCGCAGGGACATCAAGACAAAGCCGAGGCACCATAACAGCCCAATCGTGGGAAGCAGGAAGGCTAAATTTATGGATGAGTTCGCGATTTGAGAGGCACTTTCAACAAATCCGCTTGGCGCTGCAACAATCGTCATGCTTTCTGCAGGGGCTGTGACAGATAGGGTTTCGACGATTTGCGCGGCGGGTTCACGTAGATAAATCCAGAATGTCGCAATGAACGCGATGAAACAGCTTAGAAGCACGGCGCATTGCACCATGTAACGCGCGGATGGATTATCGCCGCGCCACAAAGCGCGCAAAAGCACAACCGCGGCGCAGGCGATGCCGCCTTGCCATACACTATGAAGAAGGGCCCAGCCCAAACTGTTGAGAATTTCATTTGCGTATAGTGACATAAGGCTCTCCCACTTAGGACTTGGTGTCATCCAATTTTGCGATAAAGGCTTTGATTTTCTCTATCTCTGCGTCCGATGTTTTTTCATTTCCAAGCGCGTGAAGCACGAGGTCGGAAACGGAATTGCTAAAGGCGGATTGGACAAATTGATCAAATAGATCCGATTTCGTCGCGTCCTCTTTGACGGCTGCGCTATAAAGGAATGATTTTCCTTCGCCCGGCTCGCGGGTGACCATGCCTTTATTATGCAGGCGCTGGACCTGTTTTAAGGTTGTCGTGTAGCCAACATCTTTGGTGGCGCTAAGGATATGATGTATCTCTTTCACGCTACAGGGCTGTTTAGACCAGAGCACGTTTAGAATAGCAGATTCGGCGGCAGAGGGTTTTTTCATCTTTTTCATAAGCTCTCGCTAAACGACAATTGTCGTAGGGTCAATCACAAAAAGACAAGTGTCGTAATTAATGTTATGTAATGTACATGCGGTTGCGATGGGTGTTGAAAGTATAAAGGAATTTTTGGAGGCACCACCCGGAATCGAACCGGGGTAATCGGATTTGCAATCCGGTGCGTGGCCACTCCGCCATGGTGCCTCACAAGAGGCGCGGTATAGGGCAGGGCGCGCGGGGCGACAATGGTTTTTTTCAAACTTTACATATCATCGGCGGTTTGGCGGGGCTGAATAATCTCCATGCAACAGGCTAAATCATTTGAAGCGCGCGGCGGGCGCGGCTATAGAGCAGTCAATTGAGGCCGCATCAGGCCTAAAACTGCGCAAGCGCGCACATGCCGGAGTGCCATACATGTTCGATTACGCCGCTGCCCGTGAGCACATGATTGATAGTCAAGTGCGTACAAATGACGTCACGGATAGTGACATCCATAACGCGCTCCGCCGTGTACCGCGCGAAGCTTTCGTTCCTGCGTCTAAACAACCCGTCGCTTATAGTGACACGAATGTGGTGACAGATGAAGGGCGCGTGATGATCCGTCCGCGTGATTTTGCGAAATTGGTTCAACTTGCGGATATTCAAAAAACAGATGTTGTTTTAAATATTGCCGCCGGACGGGGCTATGCGACGGCGGTGTTATCCTACCTAGCGGATACAGTTGTGGGCGTTGAGCAAAGCCAAGAGCTAGCGGACCGCGCAACAGAATTATTGATGGCGCATGATGTTTTGAATGCTGCCGTTGTTCAAGGTGATTTAAAATCCGGCGCGCAAGAGCATGGTCCATTTAATGTGATCTTTGTTGGCGGCGCAGTGAGCAGCGTCCCAAAGACGTGGCTTGATCAGCTCGCGAGCGGCGGCCGCCTTGTCGTCGTGCAGCCCAACGGCCCCGTTGGCCAAGCGCATCTTTATACGAAAAACGGAAATGCGGTGGGTGACCGCATCGCTTTTGACGCCAATATTCCTTTGCTTCCCGGTTTTGAAGCTGCGCCGGAATTTGTGTTTTAGTCAGTGCGCCGCGCTCTAAAATATCTCGCATTACTATCCGTTTGCGCGGCGACCTTCGTTCCGGCTCAAGCAGAGACTTTGCAAGAGGCGCTCGCGTCGGCATATGCACAGCATCCGCAACTCAAAGCCGAACGGGCCCGTCTCCGCGAGACAGATGAGAATTATGTTCAAGCCCAAGCCCAAGGGCGCTTTCAAGCTAGCGCATCGGCCAGTGTGGGCAGTACGGCCTCTGTCGTTCGCACATTTAGCCCGGGAAATTTCTTCTCACCGGCGAGCGTCAATGAGGCCGAAGATGCCTTCGTGCCGCGCAGTTTTTCAATTACAGGCCAGAAGCCCCTCTATCAGGGCGGGCGTGTGCGTAGCCTTAAAGGGCAAGCCAAATATGGTATTCTTGCGGCCCGTGAAGGACTGCGCAACACTGAACAGAGTATTTTGTTGCAAGCCGCAACCGCTTATGCCGACGTCATTCGCGATGAAAAAGTGGCCTCCATTCGCCGTAACAATGTCCGCGTGATTGGACGTCAGGGCGACGCCGCTCGAGATCGATTTGAGGTTGGGGTCGGGACTCGCACAGATATTGCTCAAGCTGACTCGCGTATGGCCAATGCTGAAATCGGATTGGCGCAGGCCGATGCGCAGCTTCAAGCCAGCCGCGCCGCTTATTTTCGCGCAACGGGGCATCCGCCCGAGCAGCTAGAACCTATTCCAGATTTTCTTATGCCGGAAACCCTTGATCAGGCGCAGCGCACAGCGCTCATTTACAATCCGCAAGTCGAAGCTGCGCGTTACAATCAAGACGCTGCACGTTTTGGAATTGACGTCGCGGCCTCGACTGGAAAAGCGACGATTACCGCGCAGACATTTGTTCAAAAATCTATTGATCAAAATTCCAGTGTTTTAGGACAGGATGCGATTGGGTTTAGTCTTAATTTAACGGTTCCTATTTTTACGGGCGGCTTAACAGACTCTCGTATCCGCCAAGCGAGAGCCGGCGAAACGCGCGCTAAATTTGAAGTGCGTAACATCGAAGATGCCCTGCGCGAGCGAGTGACAGCGCTATGGGCGCAAAAGGTTGCCGCGGAGCGTTCTTTGGATGCTGCGCGCCGTCAGGTCGCCGCGGCAGAGGTGGCTTTCGAAGGCGTGCAGATCGAGCTTGAAGTGGGCACGCGCGACGCGCTGGATTTGCTAAACGCAGAGCAAGAAGTCCTCAATGCGCGCCTGTCAGTGGCTGAGGCGGAGCGAAATTTGGTCGTTGTCGAGTTCCAATTGTTGAACTTAATGGGGGGCTTTGATGCCTTGTCCCTGTCGCTGCCTGTTGAGTTTTACGACCCCGAAGAGAATTTCAAAGAGGTTTCAACATATAAGCCTTTGCGCCCCATTGTGGATGCAATTGATGATATCCCTGTGAAATTAGACGAAATCGAGCTGCCAAAGCCGAGTTTACCTAAGTTTTTGCGTAAAAAGCCGCCAACGCCATAAAATGAAATTCCCCTGTGAATTGATTCGCCGAAGCGCTGGACAATCCTTAAGCGTTCCCTTAATTCTTCGTTTACAATTTATGACGACTCGAGACTAATCGGGGCTGTTGAGGGGAATGAGGCGACGATGTCAGAGCAGACGCCGGAAAATATGAGCGAACGCGAACCTTCCATGGAAGATATTCTTGCGTCTATCCGCAAGATCATCGCTGAGGATGCGCCCGCCGGAGCTGGCGCGCCGAAGGCTGTATCGGGATTGGATACAACTATCGCCAGCGCAGATGTTTTAACGCGCCCGGGCGCAGATGTGGTCGCGTCTATTCCAACACCTGACATCGAGCCTGAACCCTTTGATTTGTCGGCCATGAAAGATGTGGCGATTGAAGATGATTCGACGCAGGATTTACTCGATATGGTCGAATTTGACCTTACGGATGATCTGGCGATGGGGGATGAAAGTCTGGATTTATCCATCGCAGATGACGTCTCATCGCTTGACGCTTCTGGTGTTTTAGAGTCCTCCGAAACAGAACTGACAGAAAACCTTCTCGCAGAGACGCTCGATACAGCGGCGCATGAAGACGTCCTAGAGCTTACGGATTTAGCCGAAGTTGAGGCGGCAGGCGACGATCTTGATTTTGATGTGGATGCTTTACTGTCGGACGTTCACGATACAGGCGAAGACGCGACGGATGTCGTCGCCGCATCTATTCAAGCGGTAGAGACGCCGCAGAATCCTGCCGCCGAAGATTTAGCTTTGGATAATCTTGATCTAGGCGATACGGCGACTTCCGTTGAGATGGACGATGATCTGGATGCTCTGTTAGACGACCTTGTGACTGACTCAGACTTGAACACCGTTCCTGAGGTCGAAACCTTAGATATCGTGCCAGAGGCCGAAACCGTCATCGACCCTGCTGCGGATTTGATCGCCGACGATGAAGGCGAAGATATTCTGGAAAGCTTAGGCTTTGATGATCTGCCGGAAGCGGAATTCGAAGACAGCACGGCGTCTGCTATTTCCGAAGATGACGACATTGATCTGGTTAAATCGCTTATGGCGGATTTAACGGGTGAAAATGATGCGGACTTTGAATTAGAGTCTGACGAATTGGTTGATGTTATCGTTGAAGAACAGGCTGATGATTTAGCGGGCGTGACCGCAACGGCTGACAGCGCAGTAGATACAGACATGGATGATTTATCGGCCATTATCGCCGATATTAATGCCGATGCTCAAGATGCAGAAGCGCGCGCGCAAAATGTCAAAGAGGCTGATATTCTTGACCTATCGGTCGATGAGACTGCGGCCCCCATTGACGAGCCTGGCGCGTCAGGTCTTGCAGGGCTTGCCACTGCGGCGAGCGCAACGATTGCGGCTGTGGGCATTGCTGCTGTGACCTCTGATGACGAAGATGACGCTTTGGATATCGACTCAGATCTTGAAGCTTTACTTGATGATAGCGGGTTAACTGAACTCGAAGAGGCCGAGGTCATCACAGAAGAAGCTGCCTCGCCAGAGCCTATCGAATCGGATAATACAGAAATTAATGAACAACAGGAGAGCGACATGAGCGCCACTACAGGCCGTGAGGCAATTTCATCGCGTGACACAGTCGATGACACATCGAGCGCATTTGCGTCGCTGGGCAAAGTCGTCGAAGAAAAAGCCGTTTTCCAAGAAAGCGGCCCGCGCATTGGTGATCTGGTCCAAGACGCGCTTAAGCCGATGCTTCAAGAATGGCTGGACGCGAACCTGAAACAAATCGTAGACCGCGCTGTGGCAAAAGAAATCAAACGGATTTCGAGCGGCAAATAAGGCTTTTCATTCCCGCGCGCCGGGATTAAAACCAAAATTAATTCGGCCCCGCTCACCGCAGCGGGGTTTTTCGTATCTAATATCTGGACACTTTCCATGCTTGATAAATCATTCGACCCGAAAACGGCTGAACCCCGCCTGTATAAGATGTGGGAAGAGAGCGGCGCGTTTAAACCGCGCGCGCCAAAGCCGGATGATACGGCTGATGATAATTACTGCATCCTGATCCCGCGGCCCAATGTCACGGGCAGCCTGCATATGGGGCATGGCCTGAACAATACGATTATGGATGTGCTTATTCGGTATAACCGCATGAAGGGCAAAGCCGTCTTATGGCAGCCCGGCATGGATCATGCGGGCATCGCCACGCAGATGGTGGTTGAGCGCAAACTTGCCAATGAGGGCAATAAAGCGCGTAAAGATATGGGGCGTGACGAGTTTTTGGAACATGTCTGGGCATGGAAAGAAGAGAGCGGCGGCAATATTCTCAATCAACTCAAACGCCTGGGTAGTTCGTGCGATTGGTCGCGAACGAAATTTACGCTCGGTGATCCGGATGACAAAGATGACCTTATGGCCGAAGCGGTCACAAAGGCCTTTGTCGATATGTATAATGACGGCCTGATTTATCGCGATAAACGCCTCGTTAATTGGGACCCACATTTCCAAACCGCGATTTCGGATCTCGAAGTTGAGACAAAAACCGTTGACGGGCACTATTGGCATTTACGTTATCCGCTGGCGGATGGCGTGACCTATCAGCATCCGATTACGGATGAAGAGGGCAATGTTACGGGCCACGAGACGCGCGACTATGTTGTTGTCGCGACATCGCGTCCTGAAACGATGCTGGGCGATACAGCGGTCGCGGTTCATCCTGATGATGAGCGTTACGCCTCGCTTGCGGGCAAAGCCTTTGTCGAACTTCCGATTGTCGGCCGCCGCATTCCAATTATCGCCGATGATTATGCCGATCCCGAAAAGGGCTCCGGCGCGGTGAAAATTACGCCAGCCCATGATTTTAATGACTATGAAGTCGGCAAACGCGCGGGTCATACGCCCATTTCAATTCTGGATGAGCGCGGTCATATTCTGCCGCTTGATTTTATCCCGACCGCGTATCACGGCCTATTTAGCGTGAAAGCGCGCAAAGCTGTTGTCGCCAAATTTGACGAACTTGGCCTGCTGGATCGCACCGAAGATTTAAAAATCGAGCAGCCCTTTGGCGACCGCTCCGGCGTTGTCATTGAACCCATGCTCACCGATCAATGGTTTGTCGATGCCGAGAAAATGGCTGTTGCGGCGATGGACGCCGTGGCGCGCCCTGAAAGCCCTGTGCCTGCCGCCTCGTCCTTCGAGTCCCGCGCCGCCGCCGATGGCGTCGCCGCGCCTCAGGATGAGGCTAACTCTGAGACTGCTCAAATACTTACAAAAACCCCTCATCCTGAGGCGGGCCGCCAAAGTCATTTGGCGTCCCGGGACTCGAAGGACGAGGGGAGCGGTAAAACACGGTTTATCCCCGAGAACTGGACGAAAACCTACGACCACTGGATGAAGAACATCCAGCCCTGGTGTATCTCTCGGCAATTATGGTGGGGACACCAGATTCCGGCTTGGTATGGAATGTTATCAGACGAAGAAACGAACAAGCGTAAAGGCGGTCATAAGGTATTTGTAGGACGTGAAGAATCCGAGATTATAAAGCAAGCCAAGGCATACTATGGCGCGGATGTGCAAATTAATTTCGGTGAAGATTTAATACCAGGTAAAGGCGGTTCAGGCCGTGACGGTGATTTTACTTCTACACATGTAACCCTGATACGCGACCCCGACGTTCTCGACACTTGGTTCTCATCCGGCCTCTGGCCCATGTCCACAATGGGTTGGCCTGAAAACACGGCTGAGCTAGAGCGTTTTTACCCCAGCGCCGTACTCGTCACGGCCTTTGATATCATCTTCTTCTGGGTGGCGCGCATGATGATGCAGGGCATTCATTTTATGGGCGAGGCGCCGTTTAAGGATGTGTATATCCATGCGCTGGTACTGGATGAGGCCGGTAAGAAGATGTCAAAATCCATCGGCAATACGCTCGATCCGATTGATTTGATTGATGGCGTGACCGCTGATGAACTCGTTGAGAAGCGCACGCGCGGTTTGAAAAACCCGGAAAAAGCGCCGAAAATCGCCAAGGCGACACGTAAGCAATATCCTGATGGGTTTGAAGCTTACGGCGCAGATGCGCTGCGCTTCACGCTCGCCAGCATGGCGGGGCAGGGCCGTAGCATCCGCCTCTCCGTTGACCGCATTGCAGGCTATCGTAATTTTGGCACCAAGCTCTGGTCCGCCGCCAGTTTTGGCCAAATGAATGGCTGCACGCCCGCTGCAGATTATGACCCATCCGCTGCATCG
>CALLBH010000220.1 GCA_938001945.1 uncultured Robiginitomaculum sp. | reverse complement strand
TCCGAAGCGGGCTTGCCGATAATGGTTCTTGTTAACCGCGGCGGCTATCCGGTGATCTATTCTATTCGCGGCAGTAGCTAAGCTAAAGGCCGAGATGATAAAAGCGGTTAAACTCTGATACGGGGTAATCGCCAAAGGCTTCGCCGCGCATAAAACCATATTTCAAATAGAGTTGTATCGCGGCGTCAAAGGCCGCGCCTGAACCCGTCTCAAGACTAAGTGTCGCGTATCCGCGCGCTTTAGCGGTTGCGATTATATGTTCCAATATCGCCTGACCTGCGCCTTGCCGCGCATAATCAGGATGAACTCGCATCGATTTAATCTCACCTTGATTAACGCTGATGGATTTAAGCGCCCCAATCGCGGCAAGACCTGTGCTCTTGCGCGCGCAAAACAGTGTAATCTCCGGGATGCGAAGCGCTGATAAATCTAACCCACAGACATTTTCGGGCGGTGAATTGGCGTGCATGCCAGACATGTGAAACGCGATGAGACCTTGAATGTCGCTATGGTCTAAATCCGCCTCGCTTATGTCGAAGCGGTTAGTCATGCACAAATTCTGCGTCCGTGAATCCTTGGACGTAAAGCGCTGTGGTAAGGTCCGTATGGTTTATCGCGCAATGTGCGGCGGCGGCAACGGCGGGCTTGGCGTCATAGGCGATGCCTAGTCCTGCCGCCGTAATCATCGCTAAATCATTTGCGCCGTCGCCAATCGCAATCGCGGCCATTGGCCCTCCAATGCCTTCGCTATGGGTCTCAAGCGCAGATTTTTTCGCTTCGCGCCCAAGTATAGGCATTTGGACGGTGCCTGTGAGGGCTTTGCCATCATCGAGCAATATATTGGCTTGGTGATGGGCAAACCCCGCCGCTTCTGCGACCCGCTGCGAGAAGAATGTAAATCCTCCTGAAACGATGACAGTTTTTGCGCCGTTCGCCGCCATTGTACGGGCCAAGATACGCGCGCCAGTATTCAGCGTGATGCGTTTATCAAAACAGGTTTGTAGCGTTTCAAGCGGCAAATCTTTGAGCAGGCCAACACGCTCGGTTAAGGCATCTTCAAAATCCAGTTCACCGCGCATTGCGCGCTCTGTAATGCCCGCAACATAGTCGCCGACGCCCGCAAAATCAGCCAGCTCGTCAATGCATTCTTGCCCGATTAGTGTGCTGTCCATATCGCAGATGAGCAGCGTCTTGCGCCGTGGACCGTAATCAGGGCGAACCGATATGTCGGCTTGAATAGCTAGCGCGCTTAGCTCATCTAACACGACGCGTTGATATAGACCGCAATCCATATCTGTCACGATCCTTGCTTCAAAAGCTTTGCCTTCGGACAGAACGCGGTAATCGGAAACGCTGCTAGCGCGTTTTAACGCGATAGCTTCGAGCTCGAAAAAAGCGCGTTCTTCGCGCGCGGGTAAAACCGCAACCAGAATATAGCTTTTTGATGTGGTCACGTCTAAACCTCGCCTATGTCAGGGACAGATAAAATTTCATTTTGTATTGCAGGCCCAACCGCCAGCGGCAAGAGCGCAGCCGCAGTGCGGCTGGCCAAAGCTGTGGGCGGAGAGATTATCAATGCCGACTCGATGCAAGTTTATACTGATCTGCATATCATCAGTGCGCGTCCAGATACGGCAGAGATGGACGGCGTTCCGCACCATTTGTTTGGCCATATTGATGGGTCCGTCCGTCACAATGTTGGTGCGTGGCTTGAGGAGGCCGTAGAGATTGCCGAGGACATTCGCTCTCGCGGGCGACATCCGATATTTACCGGCGGAACAGGGTTGTATTTCAAAGCGCTTACTGTTGGCCTTGCCCAGATACCAGAGCCCGGCAAAGCCGTGCGTGATGAGGCGGAGCAAATTCTGGCAGATCGCGGCATAGATGAGCTTCGCCGCAGGGCAGAGTATCTGGATCCGCTTGCAACAGCGCGTGTTCTCGGCGATGACCCGCAGCGCCTTGGGCGAATTGTCAGCGTTGCGATGGGGACAGGGAATCCCTTATCGGCATGGCAAACGCAAACCTATCCGGCACTAGCGGCTCATACGTGGCGCGCCGGCGTGCTCATGCCAGAGCGACAAATGCTGTACGGGCGCATCAATCAGCGATTTGATGAAATGGCGCAGAGCGGCGGATTAGAGGAGGCAAGGGCGCTTTCTGCGCGCGACCTCGATAGCGGCTTGCCTGTAATGAAGGCCATAGGTGTTCCTGAATTGATCACGGCAAGCGCGGCTAAAACAGATCAGGACAAAACTCCAGCGATTGATTTAGCCAAACAGCAAACGCGGCGTTTTGCTAAGCGTCAAATGACATGGTTTCGAAATCAAACGCCGGATTGGCCTAAATTTGAAACCGGAGGTGACTTATTACGGCATTGGTCAAACTTTGCGCAGGATTCTATTTGACGTAACGTGTAGGGTGAATTATTGCGTTTATGTTCCTTAATTGGAACAGTCATGCGTAAACTCTTAGTCTCATTTGGGGCGGGCCGCTCTAAGCGGCTCTTTTTTTGCCTTGAAATATGTTCACTTGGCGCGTCTCTCAAAGCAGACTAAGCAAGCGCTATGAATTCAGCGCCTCAAAATAATGCCGATAATGGATTAAAGTCGACCCTGGTCTTGGTGGGCGGCGTTATTGTTGTGGTTGCGGCTCTCCTCGCGGCGCGGCAAATATTTGGCATTTCTGAAACTGATGTCAAAGACATGCTCGCATCATTATCTGACTCGCCGTGGGCGCTGCCGATTGTAATGGCCATGTTTACTGTTGCGGCATTTACAGGCGTCCCGCAGTGGCTTTTGATTGGGGCGACCGTATTTGCATTCGGGCCTATTTATGGGGCGATCCATAGCTGGCTTGCGACGATGCTCTCGGCCTGCATCGACTTCTGGCTTGGACGAATACTCGGGGAGAAGCGTTTGGCACGTCTGCGCACGCAATGGGTTCAGCGTTTTGTCGCGCGCATAAAAATGAATGGATTTTGGGTAAGCTTCGGCGTTCGCCTTGTGCCGAGCGGTCCATTTATCCTTGTGAACATGGCGGCTGGAATGTCGGGTATGAAGTTTCGCAATTTTGCGTCTGGAACGGGGCTTGGCATTATACCAAAAATTGCGGCCATTGCATTTTTGGGTCAGAGTTTGATGGCAGCATTGTCTGGCGATCCGCTTCGAATAGCCTTGGCTTTTGGCGGGTTTTTAGCCGTTATTGTTGCCGGCTATTTTCTTGCGCGCAGCCGATATGCAAAACGTGCACAGATTGCCAAAAAATAGACTTAATTACCGTCTTAATACAGCGCGATACTTGCGTTTTTTTCAAGAAGACCGATAAGTGTTTTTTACCAATATTTTATACGAATCGCCTCAATGGGTGTGCAGGGCTATAATTTATACACTGAATTAGCATCTGGCATTTAAACGCGAGCGGGAATTAGAACATGAATTTCAATATATTTGGGCTTTTGTCTGCAGATATCGGAATCGACCTTGGGACAGCGAATACGCTGGTTTACGTCAAAGGACGCGGCGTTGTTTTGAACGAGCCTTCTGTGGTTGCTTTTTCAACAAAGAACGGACGCAAAATTCCGCAGGCTTATGGCCATGACGCGAAAATGATGTTGGGCCGCACGCCGGGTAATATCGAAGCTGTTCGCCCAATGAAAGATGGCGTCATCGCCGATTTTGAAGTCGCCGAAGAAATGATCAAACATTTCATCCAAAAAGTTCATAATCGCCGTAACCTGGTTCACCCCCAGGTCGTGATTTGTGTACCGTCTGGCGCGACCGCCGTTGAGCGCCGTGCAATCCATGACAGCGCTAAGGCTGCCGGGGCGCGCAATGTTTACCTCATTCCTGAACCGACTGCTGCCGCGCTTGGCGCCGGCCTTCCTATCCATGAGCCGTCGGGCTCCATGGTCGTTGATATTGGCGGGGGCACAACTGAAGTCGCCGTTCTATCACTCGACGGTGTTGTCTACTCGCGCAGCGTCCGCGTCGGCGGCGACAAGATGGATGATGCTATCATTCAATATATTCGCCGCACGACGAACTTGCTGCTCGGTGAAATGAGCGCGGAGCGCGTGAAAAAGGAAATCGGTTCTGCGACGATGCCCGAAGACAATGAAGGCATGACGGTTCAGATCAAAGGCCGCGATTTGATGAATGGCGTGCCGCGCGAAATCCGCGTGACGGAGGCCATGATTGCCGAGAGCCTTGCCGAGCCTGTCGAGCAAATCGTTGTCGCTGTGAAAAACGCCCTCGAAGCAACACCGCCGGAGCTGGCTGCTGATATTGTCGACAAAGGCATCATGCTCACAGGCGGCGGAGCATTGCTGCGTAATCTGGATACTGAGCTTCGCAATCGCACGGGACTACCTGTCTCAATCGCCGAAGATCCGCTCTTCTGTGTTGTCGCAGGCTGCGGGGCTGTAGTTGAGAACCTTAAAAAGTGGAAGGGCGCGCTGGCTGCAGGAATGTAATTTGATTATGTGACGCAGCCGCAGCGGAGATCGGCGCTATGGCTCGATATGATAGCGACTCCTCCAGGTCCAGACAACGTTTAGCCCGGCGCATTGCGCCCCTCGCCATTATTGTTGCCATCATTTTATTTTTACTTGGCTTAAATGGGCGTGAACCCTTGGATGAAGCGCGGCAACCGGCAGAGACCGTTACCGCAAAAATACTCAACGTGATAAACATGCCTGTGCGCGGCGCGGAAAAGCTCTTTGCAGATATTGGCGACCATTTTAATACCGTCGAGAAATACCGAGAAGCGGACGCCGAAGCGGCGCGCTTGCGCTTGATTGAGCAGGAATATATTTCCGTAAAATCCGAAGTTGAAAATCTCAAGAGCCTTTTTGGGACTGAAATCGAAGCTGATTTATATAAGTCTCGTATCGGCGTGCGGGCTGTGAGCGAACAAAACGGTCCATTCGTTTTTTCCGCTTTGATCAATGCCGGAACGAAGCGCGGCGTTCGAAAAGGTCAAGCGGTTCTGACGAGTGAAGGTATGTATGGTCATGTCATTCGCGCAGGAGGAGGCTCGGCCAGAGTTCTGTCTGTCCGTGATTTGAACAGCCGCATTCCGGTTATGAATCTACGTAGCCGTGAACGCGCGATCATGCAGGGCAATAATAGTGGTGCTCCGATGCTTAAATTCGTAGGAGACAGCGACTGGGCAATGAATGATGAAGTTGTCACGAGCGGTGATGATGGAATTTTACCGCGCGGATTACGGGTTGGCCGCGTTATCGGAACCGGGCCAGATAACTTACGCGTCAAATTATACGCCAAGGACGCGATTGATTGGATGTGGGTTCAGCCCTTTACGCCTATTCCAAGGCCGGAAGGTACGCAGATGACTGATGCGGAAAATTCCGCGGCGCCGGAGTCTCAACCATGATGACCGGAGCGCGCATCAGCCGAACACAGGCCTATACATTCGCGCTGCAAGGTTTTGCCTTGGGCATGTTTTTGGTTTTTGTTGCCGCAATAGATTTTGATTTTCCTGGATTAGTCATCAGTGCATTGTTCGTTCCCGCGGCCGCCATATATCTCTGGCCGTACCGCGCCGATTACGGAATGTCTGTCGTGTGCGCTTTGTGCATCGGGCTGTTCCAAGACATCGCCACACAACAACCGCTAGGCATATTTGCGCTGAGTTACACGCTACTGTACGCGCTTACGAATCCCGCGCAGCAATTAATGCCAAAAACCAAACGCGCCAATGTTGCTATATTTGCGCTCTGGATCGCGGCGCTGATTAGCCTAACATTTGTGTTGGGGTATCTTACGCGCGGACATGCACCGAATATTTTATCACTGCTTGTGTCTGGTTTGGTTAGTATTCTGATGTTTTGCGGGCTTATATGGATTAGGGATTATCGCACTGCCTTTACAGGGCGTGCCGATATGCGCAGGTCACGATCGTGAGTGAGCGCAGCACATTAGACCGAGAGTTTTCTCGCCGCTCCGTCATTTTGGGGGCAGGCGGCCTGAGTGTATTTGGTGTTTTCGGGGCGCGATTGCATCATTTGCAAGTCGTAAAAGGCGCTGATTACCGCACGCTGTCAGAGAATAATCAGTTTAATTTCCAAATTCTTGTTCCTGATCGCGGCCGTATTATGGACCGTAACGGTAAAGCGCTCGCAACAAACCGTCTTGATTATCGCGTTGTGATGATTCCCGAACGTGTTGACGATGTCGATGTGACGCTTGCTCAGATTAGTCGTCACCTTACAATCAGTGAGGCGCAAACAGCTCGGATTAAACGTGACATCAAGCGAAATCGTAGCTTTACGCCCATACTGATTGACGAGCATTTGTCTTGGGATCAATTCGCAGCGCTGAATTTAAATTTACCGGATCTTCCCGGGGTCATTCCTCAATCCGGGCAGACGCGCCAATATCCCAAGAGCGGGGAGTTCTCGCATTTAATCGGCTATGTTGGCAAACCCAGCCAAGCCGCGCTTGATGAAGATAAAAGCGCGCTATTACGTCAACCGACCTTTCAAATTGGAAAGACCGGCGTTGAAGCTGTCGAAGACAGGCGTCTTCGGGGAAGCAGTGGACGCCTAAAGGTCGAGGTTAATGCGCTTGGCCGCGTCGTACGCGAGTTTCCAAGCGACTCAGATGCCGCGAAAACTGGCGACGATGTCTATTTGACAATCGACTCTAAACTGCAAAGCGAAACGGCAAAGGCATTTGGTGAGGAGTCGGGCGGAGCCGTTGTGATGGATGTCATAACGGGCGAGCTTCGCGTTTTGCTTTCCATGCCGACATTTGACTCAAATTTATTTGTGAGTGGTCTAACCCAAGCGGATATGGACCGCATGAATTCGGACCCTAAGCGACCGCAGTTTAATAAAGTTATCGGGGGAGGCTATCCCCCTGCGTCGACACTGAAAATGGTTGTCGCCATGGCAGGCCTTGAAGAGGGCCTGATCGACGCCGAGGAAACAGTATTTTGTTCAGGCAAGACGGATTTGGGACGGCGTACATTTCACTGCTGGAAACGCCGTGGCCACAACAAAATGAACCTGCATGATGCGATTAAAAATAGCTGTGACACGTATTTTTACAAAATGATTGAACGTATTGGAATTGATCGCGTCAAATCTATGGGCTTGCGAATGGGTCTGGGCCAAGTTTTTGATATTGGAATTACAGGACAGACGCCCGGCTTGCTGCCGGATGATGAATGGAAGCGCGGGCGGTTAAACGATGCATGGCGAACAGGCGACAGTTACAATGCCTCGATCGGGCAGGGCTTCGTTCTTGCTACGCCACTTCAGCTTGCTGTAATGGCTTCGCGTTTTGCAAATGGGCGTCAGGCTGTGACGCCGCACATCGTCATTGGAGACAACGTTCCCCAATTCGCCGAGCTTGATGTGAATCCCGAGCATCTTAAACTCATGCAGCATGCCATGTTTGGTGTCTGTGAAGAACCCGGCGGCACGGCTTATCGCCCCGGCGCATTGGGTTTTGAAGGTGTTCAAATGGCGGGCAAGACAGGCACCGGTCAAGTCCGGGGCATTTCCGCAGCAGAGCGCGCGGTGCGCGTGCGCCGAAATGAAGAATTACCGTGGAAATATCGGGATCATTCAATTTTCGTTGGTTATGCGCCCTACGACAATCCACGTTTTGCGGCCAGCTGCATCGTTGAACATGGCGGTTCAGGTGCGCGCAAAGCCGCAGACATTGTGCGCGGCATGCTGCGAGGCGCATTGGCGTCTGATGGGTATGCCGAGCGCGCCGATGATACGGAAAAGCTCTAATGGCAATGCGGCGTAGATCCGACCGACGAGGAGTCCGCGGAAAACTATTCGAAATTGATTGGCTGTTGCCCACACTTGTTTTCGTGACAG
>CALLBH010000219.1 GCA_938001945.1 uncultured Robiginitomaculum sp. | reverse complement strand
ATTGCGCCCATATCGGTGACCTGCTTTAGACCGTCACGCTCAATGATTTCATCGGCTGATCCGCCGCCATCAAACATTTTCTCAAACACGCCTTTGGCGATTTTGCCGGAGATTGTATCATCACTAATGCGGTCAATCAGGCCGCCCAGCGCGTCGGCGCTAACGGGGCTATCAGACAGCGCCGTTTCGGATTTATTCAGCGCGCCGAAGAAATCACCCAGCATCCAATTGGCCGCAATTTTCGCGTCACGCCCTTTGGCGACAGCTTCGTAATAGCTCGCGGTTTCCGCGTCACCCGAGAGCAAACGCGCGTCATATTCGGACAGGCCGTAATCGCTCATGAACCGCGTTTTACGCGCGCCGGGCATTTCTGGCATTTCAGATTTAATGCGATCCACAAAGCTTTGCTCAAGCTGTATCGGCAGCAAATCCGGATCAGGGAAATAGCGGTAATCATGCGCGTCTTCTTTGGAGCGCATGGTGCGGGTCTCGCCTTTATCGCTATCAAACAATCGCGTCTCTTGATCGACCACGCCGCCGGACTCAAGGATATCAATTTGGCGGCGCGCTTCATAATTAATCGCTTGGCGAATAAAGCGCATAGAGTTGACGTTTTTAATCTCGCAGCGCGTCCCCAGCTCTCCGCCAGGGCGGCGCACAGACACGTTCACATCCGCGCGCAAGTTCCCCTTTTCCATATCGCCGTCACATGTGCCCAGCGCGCGAACAATGCCGCGCAGCTTCTCGACATAAGCAGACGCCTCATCGGGGCTGCGCATATCCGGCTTAGAGACGATCTCCATCAGGGCGACTCCGCTGCGGTTTAAGTCAACATAGGTCTCATCGGGGGATAGGTCATGGATAGACTTGCCTGCGTCTTGCTCCAAATGCAGGCGCTCAATGCCGACGGATACGCTCTCGCCGACATTGCCGTCTGCGTCGATTGGGACAATGTCAATCTCGCCCTCACCAACAATCGGATGCTCAAACTGGCTGATCTGATAGCCTTGCGGCAGATCAACATAGAAATAGTTTTTGCGGTCAAAGCGAGAGAACAGATTGATCTGCGCGTTCAGGCCAAGACCTGTCTTCACGGCTTGCTCAAGGCAGAATTCATTGACCACAGGGAGCATGCCCGGCATGCCCGCATCCACGAGGGAGACTTGCGTATTCGGCTCCGCGCCATATTCGGTCGCCGCGCCAGAGAATAGCTTGGAACTACTCGCGACCTGCGCATGCACTTCCAGCCCCAGGATGATTTCCCAATCCCCTGTCTCGCCTTTGATATAATCTTTAGGGTCAGCGACCCGCTCTGCTGTAAACATAATAGCTTATTCCTCTTTGCAAGGCGTTTTTAAAATAAGGGCGGGCTTGCGCGTCTTTACATATCGCTTTGTCACGGTTTTTGTCACATGAGGCAAGCACCGAGCATAAGTCATAGGTGGACTTTTCAAAACCCCATAACCGCCATCTGAAAAATATAAGGGCCGAGGGCGAGGCATTGTCTTTTTCACAGATTCCTTTTTGGCCTCGACGGCGACATAGTACTCCGTAAGCTCCGAATTGATTTCCATTATAGACGGATCCAAAGGACGTTTATAGTCTGATCCATCGGCTCGTCTGATAATATCATAATCCGATATAGCGCCCGTTGTAATATTGGTAGCAGGGCGCGTTTTGATAACCGCTTCTGTGCAAAAGGGTTCTTCATATGACAAATCCTCAGGGAGCTGCTCATACGCTTCACGGCTCATATGGTCATATATGGCCGGAATGGAAATGACCTCAGTTGACATTTGAGGCAAATAGACAAGCGATACATAATCGCCGTATTCCACCTCAGCCTCGGTGAGCACGGTTTCCGAATATCCATCAGCGCTGCACTGCTCATCCGCCAAAGCGGCAGAGCCAAACATCACAGCCGATGTAAGCGCTGCAAGGGCAACGCGAAACATTACGGGCAATCCGCCTGTCTCGTTTTTAGCGTCTGCAATGCGCTTTGCGGTGGACATGTTATTCTCACTTTTTAGAATATAGCTAAAGCTAACAAAACTATAGCAATGTAGGACAATAGTGCTGCTGGTGTCCTAGATTTTCCAATTTTTGAACCAAAAAAACCCTGCAACAAACCTGCAACAATTGCAGCTAAAGGTAATGCTGCAACCAGTATTAATATCAGCCTCACGCCCACCACTTCTCTGGCTTAGCCGTAAACCCTGCCGCGTCTTCCAGCGCGCTAGCGGCTTTGAAAACGGTTTCTTCATCCAGAGCGCGGCCAATGATTTGTAGGCCGAGCGGCAAGCCGTCTTTGTCGAGGCTAACGGGGACAGAAATCCCGGGAAGGCCGGCGAGGTTGGCGGTCACTGTGAAGATGTCATTGAGATACATGGTAATCGGGTCATTGACCTTACGACCCACCGCGAACGGCGCGGACGGACATGTCGGGGTCAGCAGAGCGTCGCACTGCTCCCACGCGGCCTTAAAGTCATCAGCGATCTTGGTGCGCACTTTTTGCGCGCGCAGATAATAGGCGTCGTAATAGCCCGCAGACAGCACATATGTACCGATCATAATGCGGCGGCGCACCTCGGCCCCGAAGCCTTCTGTGCGCGTGCGCTCATAAGTGCCGGCAAGGTTTTCCCCTTCAACGCGCAGGCCATAACGCATGCCGTCATAGCGCGCCAGATTAGACGAGGCCTCAGCGGGCGCAACCACGTAATAGGCGGGAAGAGCATATTTCGTATGCGGCAAGGATACGTGCACGATTTCTGCGCCCGCCTCTTCCAGCCACTTAATGCCTTGCTGCCATAGATCTTCGATCTCTTTGGGCATGCCTTCAATGGTGTATTCTTTGGGGATGCCGATTTTCATGCCTTTGATTGACGCGCCGCAGGCGCTGACCCAATCAGGAACCTCAAGATCAAGCGATGTGCTGTCCTTGGCGTCATAGCCCGCCATGCTTTGCAATAAGATCGCGCTATCTTTGACGGTTTTGGCAATCGGGCCAGCCTGATCGAGCGAGCTAGCAAAAGCGACAACGCCCCAACGACTGCATCGGCCATATGTCGGCTTAATCCCGACAGTGCCGGTAAAGCTTGCGGGCTGTCGGATAGAGCCGCCTGTATCTGTAGCCGTTGCGCCAAGGCACAAATCCGCCGCAACCGCAGAAGCCGAGCCGCCCGATGAGCCGCCCGGCACAAGATCTTCATTCTTGCGCCACGGATTAATCACGGGACCATAACTGGACGTCTCATTTGAGCTGCCCATGGCAAATTCATCAAGATTCAATTTGCCGAGCATGACCATGCCATCGGCTTTCATATTCGCCGTGACGGAGCTCTCATAAGGCGGCTGAAAATCACCAAGAATTTTACTGGCCGCGCAGGTTTTCACGCCTTCGGTGCAGAACAAATCTTTCACGCCTAATGGCGCGCCTTCGAGCTTGCCGACTGTGCCCCCCGACTTCTTAATAGAGACGCGGCGGGCGTCAGAGGCTTTAGCCTGCTCGCGCGCAAGATCATGCGTGTCAGTTATGAATGCGTTTAATTTGCCTGCGCCCTCGCAAGCTTTGATATGGGCGTCAGTTAGCTCAACAGAGCTAAAGTCGCCCTTGGCCATGCCGTCCAGCGCATCAGCAAGGGTGAGTTTCGTTAAATCAGTCATTATTCGACGCTCCGCGGAACAACATAAAAGCCGTCGTCAGATTTCGGCGCATTGGCCAAAACTTGATCGCGCACGCAGCCATCGGTGATGGCGTCGGCGCGCAAAGGCGCGTCCATATCGACAGCAGATGTCATGGGCTCGACGCCCTCAACATCGACTTCGCCGAGCTGCTCAATCCATTTGAGAATACCATTTAGCTCTCCGGCCAATGGCTCTAATTGGGCGTCCTCGACATGCAAGCGGGACAGGCGGGCAATTTTCTTCACATCACTGGCGGAAACACTCACGCGCAGACTCCTTTTTTAACTTGAACGGGCGGGTTAGCAGGGGGGGTGTCCACGAGCAAGACTTATGGCGCTCAAATGCACAGCTTTTGCGGCGTGCACAGAGTTTGAACAAAGCTTTTATAATGTTGCCATCCCCACCGACCTTTTGGCGTAAGCCCACCTCCCCTTCCAAGGGGAGGACCTCCTTTCCTGATGTTCATGTAGATTTTTATTGCCTTCCCCCTAGAGGGGGAAGTGCCGAAGCGCAGCGGAGGCGATGGGGGTGGCGCGAGCATCGCGAGCCAAGAAAACCAAGCATCGTAATCTTTTAAGTTATTTACATAACAGTTTTTAATCAGACGCCCCATAGACGCCGCCTTGGCGGCATTGTATGTCACGTCACGCCTAAGGAGACTACCTTGAATCGATTCTGCCGCTACCTCTCGACCAGCGCCGCCGCGTCTGTCTTGGCGCTCCTGATTTGCCCTGTCGCCGCAAACACACAAACGACGGTCGCCCAAGTGGTTGATGACGGCACGCAGGCAAAGGGCGAAAGCCCGTTTGTTGACCCAAATCTTATCTATCTTGAAGCCGATGAGCTCATTGACCGCAGTGAGGACAACACGTTGATTGCGCGCGGCAGCGTGTCCGGCCGCTATCAAACGCGCACGCTTCAAGCCGACGAAGTCATCTACAATCTGGACAAGGGCACGGTCACCGCGATCGGTAATGTCGTGATTGTCGACGATGCGGGCGGCACGCAATATTCAGATCGCATCGAACTTAATGACAAACTGCAAAGCGGCGGCGCGACAGATTTCGTCACGCGTTTCCCAGAAGGCGGAACGGCAGCAGCAGCCTTTGCGCTTCGCCGCGAAGATGGCGGCGTTGATTTATATAACGCCTATTACACGGCCTGTGATGCGTGCCGCAATGAAGACGGCAGCGTAGACCGCCCGACATGGCGGCTAAAGGCCAAGCAGGTCACGCAAGATAAAACGGACCAGATGATCTATTATCGCGACGCGGTTTTTGAGGTCAAAGGCGTGCCCGTTTTTTACACGCCCTATCTCGCCCATCCCGATCCGAGCAGTGAACGCCGCAGCGGATTCATGATGCCCTTTGCCGGGCGATCAGGGAGCTATGGCTTCTTTTATGAACAGCCCTATTATTTCGCGATATCGCCTTACTCTGAGGCAACCATTTCCCCGCGGATTATGGAACGCGTTACCCCGTTAATTGAGGCCTCATTTAACAAACAGTTTCATTCGGGCCGCCTCGAAATTGAGGGCAGTTTTACCTATGACGAGTTCTTCGACAACAAGGGCGATGGTTTTTCGGATTTAGATATCTTTGCCGACCCCGAAGAAAGCTTGCTTGGTACGAAATGGCGAAGTCATTTCTTTGCGCGCGGACAATTTGATTTTAATGAGGATTGGTATTGGGGCTTTGGGCTAGAAAATGCCACAGACGATCTTTATCTGGATCGCTATGATATCGATGAACCGGATAATAATTTCGGCCTTTATAATGGCGGGTCACGCCGCTTAACCGAGCAGCTTTATTTGGTGGGCCAAGATGATGATTACCGCGTCTCGCTTTCAACTTACGGCTTCCAAAGCCTGCGCAGCTCTGTTCGCCGAAACGAAACGAACCCAAATCTAATTACTGTCGCCCGCGAAGATGATAGCGGCCTGCCTGTTCTGTTACCTAAGATCGAACTGGATAAATATTTTACCCTGCCCGGCATTGGCGGCAATCTTCATGCCTTTGGCGACGCCGCTGTTCTGACCCGCTCTATTGGTGATGATTATGCGCGCGGCACGGCAGGTATTGACTGGAGCCGCACATTTTTCACGGGCCAAGGCATAGAGATAAAGCCCTTCGGCATGGCGCGTACGGATGTGTACCGCCTTTCCAATGATGACCTTGCCGAGGACCGCGAATTTTCGCGCACGCTGGGGAATGTCGGCGTTGATGCGCGCTGGACGCTCATTCGCCCCGGCGAGCTTGTCGATTGGACGATAGAGCCGCGCGTGCAAATTACGCAGGCTTTCGGTGATGCCAAATTGGATGAGTTTAATGTAAATTCTACTGACCGCTTCGGCGATCCAATTATCCGCAGCGTGACCGAAGATGGCATCGGGCTTGATCTTGACCGCGCGCTTTTATGGAGCGCCAATAAATCCACCGGATTTGATTTCTGGCAAGAGGGCTTTCGCGCCGATGTCGGCACGAGTTTCGGCGCGCGCTGGCTTGATAACCGCGCCTCACTTTTTGTCGGTCAAAGCTATGCCTCTGGCTATGATACTGAATTCGCGCGCTCTACGGGACTGTCCGATGATACATCCGACATTGTCGCCCAAGCCGAATTGGATTTAGGAACACGTTTTTCAACCGTGAACCGTCTGCGCTTTGATGATGAAGACGGCACATTACGCCGTATCGATAGTAGCGTAAAATATTCCGGCGAGCGATTATCAGCGAATATCCGTTATTATAAAATTGATGATCTGTTTAGCGACCCCGGCATTACAGGCGCGGATCTGCCGCCCGAAGAAATCTCCGGCCAAGTCGGCCTGAAATTGACTGATAATTGGTCTATGCGTTACCGCGCTAATCGCGATCTGGACCGCGCGCTTACTCGCCGCGAAGAGCTCGCCTTTATCTTTAATGATGAATGCACATTGGTTGAGTTATATTACGAAAACCGCCGTAATGATATTGGCCTTGCGGGCAATAGCTCCGGTGTCGGCGTAAGGGTTTCACTATTGACGCTGGGTGATTTTAAACCGGAGTAGACGATGCGCTACGCCATAATTCTTGTGTTTATATGCCTAGGCTCACTTCTTCTTTATGATGCCGCTTATGTAACGTGGTTCACTTTGAGCGGCTCCGTTGAGAGAAGCATGGTTCATTCTGACTTAGATTACGCAAAGGCATTTGCAAAACATCTTGGTGGATTTGAGATCGTTTCAATCAGCATTGAATTTTATCTGGGGTGTTTGAGTGTTGTTGCGGCTGTTTGTTTGGCGTTTAGACCCAAAAGTAATCCGAGCGACCACACAACATTTGATTAGCGCGGCCACTCAAAGCCCTAAACTAGGACGTATATTCGCTCCATTTATGCGTTCAGATATTTTTGATTCACAGGATCAAAAATATCTTCACCCAACAAACGACTTCTCAACCACAAAGTCACCTGGCTTGGAATTAGATCCTTCGACGAGTCCAAAGCCCTCAACCAGTGCTTTGGTATCATTGATCATATCCATAGAGCCGCAGATCATGACGCGGTCTGTTTCAGGATTTAACGCAGGAACGCCAAGTTCTTCGAACAGGCGGCCCGACTCGATGAGTGTGGTGATACGGCCTTTAAGCGGATATTCTTCGCGGGTTAGCGAGGTTATGTGGGCGAGTTTATCGCCAATCATTTCCCCAACTAGGGGATCATCTTTCAAGCTTTCCGTCAGGCGAAGTCCATAAGACAGCTCTGCGCGCTGGCGGCATGTGTGTGTCAGGATAACTTTGTCATAACGGTCATAGGTATCGGGGTCGCGCATCAAGGACGCGAATGGCGCGATGCCTGTGCCGGTTGAAAACATATAGAGACGTTTTCCGGGCGTGAGAGCGTCGAGC
>CALLBH010000218.1 GCA_938001945.1 uncultured Robiginitomaculum sp. | reverse complement strand
AATCCGCACCATGATGAGCGAAGAGCCGCCCATCCGCATCATTGCGCCGGGCCGCACATATCGCTGTGATAGTGACCAAACCCATACGCCGATGTTCCATCAGGTCGAAGGTCTGGTGATTGATAAAAATACCCATATGGGTCATCTCAAAGGGTGCTTGATGGATTTCATTAATGCGTTTTTTGAAACCGAAGTCGAAGTTCAATTTCGCCCGCATCATTTCCCGTTCACCGAACCCAGCGCGGAAATGGATGTGCGCTACGAGCGCGACGGCGCAGCGATCAAAATTGGTCAAGGCGAAAACTGGATGGAAATTCTCGGTTGCGGCATGGTGCACCCGAATGTGCTTACCGCCTGCGGCCTTGACCCGAATGAGTATCAAGGCTTTGCCTTTGGCATGGGCGTCGACCGCCTTGCTATGTTAAAATATGGCATGCCCGACCTACGCGATATGTTCGCCGCCGACCCCCGCTGGATCAGCCATTACGGCTTTGATCCGCTGGTTCAAGCGAATTTGGCGAGCGGGCTTAGCTAGTGGATAAATCGGCGGCCACCCCCACCGACCCCTTCGGGGCCACCTCCCCCTCAAGGGGGAGGACGCCTAAACTCGCTTACACAAAACATAAAATGTTAAGTCGGCGGTTACGAAAAAATATGACCGAGCCGGAGCAAAAACTTTGGTATGAACTCCGAGAGCTGAAACATCAGGGATATTATTTTCGCCGTCAGGTTCCGATTAAAGATTATATCGTCGATTTTGCGTGCCTAAAACAAAAATTGATTATCGAATTGGACGGGGCGCAGCACAATAAAGCAGAGCACAAAGCCAAGGATATAAAACGCGATTCTGATTTAGTCAGAGCGGGCTATCGTATTCTACGGGTTTGGAATAGTGAAATATACGAAGGTATGAATTCGGTGATGGACTCAATTTTTGTGTCCCTCCCCCTCGAGGGGGAGGTGGACCGCGCGAGCGGGTCGGTGGGGGTGATACCCAACCCGTTCCAAGGAAGTAACTTATGAGCGACAATAACGACACGACCGGAATGGACCTGAGTAAGGCGCCGCATAAATCGATCATCAAGCGCATTGATATTGGCTTGATGACGGGTCTGTGCGCGCTGTTTTTATCGCTGGTCGGCGTCGTGACATCGCGGGCGTCCTATAAGATGAACCAAGACACGCAGAAGGCGCGGGTTTTGCCGATCATTGATATTGATATGGGCTATGAGAATATTGGCAATCGTAGCGAGTCGATTTTTGTAGTGCGCCTGAATAATGTCGGCGCAGGACTGGCCAATGTGCAGCGCGTCACGGCGCTTCAAAATGGTGAGCCGATTGAAGATATCAAAACCTTTGACCTTGCGATTATGAATGGCCGCATGCGCAATAATGTGGGCTACCCTATCACCGCTTCCGCGACAGGATATCTGCGCGCGGGCGCAAGCATAGAGCCGCGCCGCTACCGCATGGGCGCGGCCGGGTCAGAGCTTGGCGCATATTTGCGCGGAGAGTATGGCACGCCGCTAGACGGGCTGGATATTGAGGCGTGTTACTGCTCGGTCTTTAATGATTGCTGGGAAGTGCAATATCTAAATCGCAAACGCCCCACGCCTGTTAAAAATTGCGGCATTGACGACACGCCTGTCGACTATTTTCAAAACTACATAGATCAGACCGCAGCACAGCGGCTGGAGAACTAAAATGAAATTCACACGATCATGGCTCCTTGAGCATTTAGACACGGACGCGGATATTGACGCCATTGCTGAGGCGATGACGCTGGCCGGGCTTGAGGTTGAAGAGATTGAAAACCCGGCGGAAAAGCTTGCGCCCTTTTCAATTGCCAAAGTCAAAACGGCCGTCAAACATCCTGACGCGGACAAGCTAAAAGTTTGCACCGTCGATACAGTTGACGGTGAAATGCAAATTGTCTGCGGCGCGCCGAATGCGCGGGCGGGGATGACGGTCGCCTATGCGCCGATGGGCGCCTATATTCCGGGCGCGGATTTTAGCCTCGACAAAAAGCCGCGCAAAATTCGCGGCGTTGAGAGCTCCGGCATGATGTGTAGCTCGACCGAGTTAGAACTTGGCGATGATTCTGATGGCATTATGGATCTCGACGAAAGTCTTCCCATGGGGATGCCGCTTGCCGAAGCGCTAAAAGTCAACGACCCTGTCATTGATTTTGAAGTCACGCCGAACCGCCCTGATTGGCTAGGCGTCGATAATATTGCGCGCGACCTCGCCGCGACGGGTTTGGGGAAATGGAAAACGCCGGATGTTGCCGAGATTAAAGGCAGCTTCCGGTGCCCCGTTTCCATTGAAACAACTGTGCCGGAGGCCTGCCCTGTTTTTGCGGGCCGCGTGGTGCGCGGCGTGAAAAATGGGCCGTCGCCAAAATGGCTGCAAGATCGCCTGAAAGCCATCGGTCTTCGCCCGATTAGCGCGCTGGTCGATATTACCAATTTCATTACCTATGACCGCGCGCGTCCTTTGCATTTTTATGACGTCTCGAAATTATCTGGCGGCGTTACGGTTCGCATGGGTCAAGATGAGGCGTTCAAAGCGCTGGATGATAAAA
>CALLBH010000217.1 GCA_938001945.1 uncultured Robiginitomaculum sp. | reverse complement strand
AGCAGCGTCGCGGGCGTTGTGAAATCCGTGACATTGAAACCGGGCGATAGCCTCGGCCCTCTTTTGCAGCGTAATGGCGTTTCACCAAATGAGGCCTATAAAGTCACGCAGGCTTTCTCAGAGGCTTATAATCCGCGCAATCTCCGCGCAGGTCAAACCATCACAATGTATTTTGATCAAAGTGCTGAACCGAAAATTACTGAGGTCACGCTGAAGCCTGCATTTGATCGCACTGTATTTGTCAGCCGCACATCAGACGACACTTTCACAACACGCGATTTGACCGTCAATTTCCCCAAAGAAATCGTTGAGGTTTCCGGCACAGTCGAAAACTCTCTTTATCTTGACGCGGGCCGTATGGGCGTGCCGGACAAAGTCACCGTTCAATTCTCTCATATCTATGAGCATAGCGTTGATTTCCAGCGCGACATCCGCAAAGGCGATGCCTTTACGATGACTTTCGAGCTTTACCGCGACCGCGACGGCAATCCGCTCAAGGCCGGAGATCTGGTTTATGCGAGTTTCAGCCCGCGCGGTAAAACCGCCAGTTATTATCTCTACACGTCTGATAATGGCGATGAGAATTTTTATGACGTGGACGGCAAAAGCGCCAAGCGTAAATTAATGCGAACGCCGATTAATGGCGCGCGCCTGTCTTCGGGATATGGCCGCCGCAAACACCCTGTCCTGGGTTATGTCAAAACCCATAAAGGCGTCGACTTTGCCGCCCCGCGCGGCACGCCGATTATGGCGGCCGGTATTGGCACCGTTGAGCGCGCCAGCCGCTATGGCAGCTTTGGGAAATATATCCGTATCCGTCACAGTGATGGCTATAAAACCGCCTATGCCCATCTAAACGGTTATGCGCGCGGCATTAAAGCTGGCGCGCGCGTGCGACAGGGTCAGATCATCGGCTATGTCGGCACGACAGGTCGCAGCACCGGACCGCATCTGCATTACGAAGTTCATAAAAATGGCAAAGCCATTAATCCGCGGTCTTTGTCGACTCTATCCGGCAAACCTTTACCGTCTTCCGAGAAGGCCGCATTTGATGCGCGCCGTAAAGAGATCGATAAAATCCGCGCGGCGGCCCGTCCCGCCTTGCTTGAAACAGAATCTGAACCGACAGGATCATATGTCAGCACAGTGTCAACGTCGCCCTTACCATAGCCGCAGCAATGCCTTGCGCGAGGCGACCGTCGAGCCTATCATAATTTAAGATTTAACCTGGGAGGCTCGCATGACGGCCATAATTAAGAATATTCTTTCATTCAAAGAAATGATTTCTCAGCAAATCATTAAGCTGGTTTATTATATCGGACTGGCTCTGATCGCGGTAAATTTCGTTTGGGGATTTTTCAAATCTTTCAAAACAGGCTTTGCGATTCCACTCGCGCTTGTTGAACTTGTGATTGTCACCGTATTGGGTGTCCTTTTGTGGCGCGTTTTCTGCGAGCTTATTTTAATCATCTTCCGAATTTATGGACGCCTTGGCGATATTAATAAAACGCTTGGCGGCAAAAATACAAATGCGCCTATCCCTGGTGATGATGCCATTAAAGAAATGCGTGAAGCTGCGATGAAAGCCCGTCAGACTGTGGCAGATAAGACTAGCTCCGGTCTGTCTAGCGCGAAATCAGCCGCAAGCCGCGCCAAAGACGGCGTGACTGAAAAAGCGTCATCTCTGAAAGGCGATAGCAAAGCGGCAGATCAACTGGCCGAAGCCAAAGCGAAAACCACGCCGAAGCCCGCAGTTAAAAAAGCAGCGCCAAAGAAAACGGCAGCAAAGAAAACCACGACAGCCAAAAAACCTGCTGCCAAAAAGACAACAGCGAAGAAACCCGCTGTGAAAAAAGCGGCGCCAAAGAAAACGACGCCTAAAAAATAAACCTCGCTATAAATTCTGTTACAAAAAAGGCGCCGATGATTTCGGCGCCTTTTTTAATGTCTGTATTTCAGAATTTACTCCGCTGGCTCAGCCTCTGACTTTGCCTTACGGCTCGGTGCTTTGCGGCGGCGCGGACTTGGCGTCTCAGCGTCACTCGGCGTGACAACTTCGAGGCCTTCAGCGACTTTTTTCTTTGCCTTAGGCTTTTCGCCGTCATCGTCAGATTTTTTGGTGCGTTTAGCTTTAGGCTTCTCGTCTTTGGACTCTTCCGCTTTATCCTCAGATTTCGCCTCGTCGCGGCTGTCATCTTGATTGCGATTGCGGCGATTATTATTGCGGCGGCGGCTATTATTATCATCGCCTTCGCTAGAATTATTATCACTCTCGCCGCGCGCTTCACGCTCTAGACGCGCCGCTTCTTTAGCGGCTTCGCGCTCTGCGCGCTGCGCCTCGAGCTTGGCGTTTAGTTCATTCATCACGCGCAAATAATGCTCGGCATGTTGCAGATAGTTTTCGGCTTTTACGCGGTTACCGCTGGTTTTGGCATCGCGGGCCATGGTCGTATATTTCTCATAGATCGTGCTGGCGGAGCCGCGGACTTTCACGTCTGGCCCATTACTATCCATCGATTTATTAGGATTCACATTGTTATTATTGTGATTATTACTGTGTCGACGATTATTATTACGTCCGCGTTGGCGTTTCATGCTCAACCTCTTGATAATTTCATGAGTGCGGCTGGGCCGCGTAAAATCAGCACCTTGCTGATTATCCTTATTCTTTTCCGAATAGCGCTGAGGCGATTATCGCCATCAAGCCAAAAGAACCTAGCGCGCAATTGGGATATGTCTAGCCTTTTTTTATAAAGCCGCAGTCACAATCCGGTCATGCCCCGACAGATCTTTGTGGATATTCACCGCTCCAAACCCAGCCGCTTTCAAAATCGCGTTTACATCCGCGCCTTGCTGATAGCCAATTTCTAAAATTAAATGTCCGCCCATATTTAAATACGCGCCCGCCTGCGCCGCGATAGTGCGGTAAGGATCAAGCCCGTCGACCCCGCCATGCAGCGCCAAATGCGGATCATGCAGCGCAACTTCATCGGACAATTCCATCATCTCCGCGTCCGTAATATAAGGCGGGTTCGACACAATCAGATCATAGCGCCCCTCAATATTTTCAAACCAATCGCTGCATACAAAGTCACATGATAGCCCTAAAGCCTGTGCGTTACCGCTCGCGACCTCCAACGCCGCAGATGAAATATCTACGCCCGTTGCAACCGCCGTTTCATACTCCCGCAGCAGTGATAAAATCAGCGCGCCGCTGCCCACGCCGAGTTCTAATATCTTTATACCTTGGTTTTGCGCAGGCGGGATTAATGTGATCGCTTGCTCAATTATCCCTTCGGTTTCAGGGCGCGGAGAGAGCACATCTTGGCTAATCGCAAACCGATCTTTCCAAAAAGATCGATAACCCAAAATCAGATCAACAGGCTCCCCATCCGCGCGCCGCTTGGCCGCTGCCGTCACCGCGTCAAATTGAGCGGGCGTCAGGACATCTGTTCCCGCCGCAATCATCTGCGCCGCAGAAAGCCCCGTGCAATGCCCCACCAAAATCCGCGCATCGAGCGCCGCCGTTTCTATCCCCGCCGCTTCGAAGTCGCGGGTCAGCAATCGGCGCGCCGAATTCAGCGTTATGCCCGAATGTGGCCCGCGCATTTACCCCGCCTCAAGATCCGCTAATTTATTCGCCTGATCCTCGGCCAGCAGGCTGTTAATCACCTCATCAAGTTCATCGCCCGCCACAATTTTATCGAGCTTATAAAGCGTCAAGCCAATGCGGTGATCGGTGACCCGCCCCTGCGGATAATTATAGGTGCGAATGCGCTCAGAGCGATCGCCGCTGCCGACTTTGGATTTACGCTCATCGGCGCGCTCCGCGTCCTGTTTTTCGCGTTCCATATCATAGAGGCGCATTTTCAAAATCTTCTCCGCATTGGCGCGGTTTTGATGCTGTGATTTCGCGTCACAGACCACAACAATCCCCGTCGGTTCATGCGTCATGCGCACCGCCGAGTCGGTTTTATTCACGTGCTGCCCGCCGGCGCCAGAGGCGCGCATCGTATCGACGCGCACATCATTCATCGAGAAATTAATATCGATATCCGCGACCTCCGGCAGAACCGCGACGGTGGCCGCAGAGGTATGAATCCGTCCCTGCGTTTCCGTCACAGGCACGCGCTGCACGCGGTGCACGCCGCTTTCAAATTTCATTTGCCCAAAGACGCCATTGCCCGAGACCGACGCGACGATTTCCTTAAAGCCGCCCATATCGGCCTCGCTCTCGGTCTCCACATCGACCTTCCAGCCCTGCAATTGCGCGTAGCGGCTATACATGCGAAATAAGTCGCCCGCAAAAATCGCCGCTTCGTCCCCGCCCGTACCCGCGCGAATTTCCAAAACAACCGACGCGTTATCATCCTTATCCTTAGGCAGCAGCAGCACCGCGACCTCTTTCTCAATATCGGGCAGCGCGTCCTTTAGCGCTTGCAGCTCATCCTTGGCCATCGCGCCCATTTCGGGATCACTCGCCAGTTCCTCAAGGTCGGCCATCTCTGCCAAATGGCTTTGCAATTTAATCACGCCCTCCGCGACAGGGCGCAGCTCGGCATGTTCCATCGACAAGGCGACAATTTCATCAGACTCAGACACCACAGACATTCGCGCTTCGATTTCTTCGAAACGATCAACGACTTGGCGGAGTTTTTCGGCGGGTATTTTCATAGCCGCGTTTTAGCGCGTTTACGGCGCTTGTCGAGAGACTACGGCATTTCCTTTGCTTTATGGGCCGCCCACTCGCGCTCCCGCGCAACATCAGGATGATCGGGTACGTCCACGCCCGCCGCAAGCCGCTCGATCAGATCTAAAAACCGAACTTTAAACCGCTCGCGCTCCTCCGGCGTTGGCGCAGGAATTTCCGAATAACGCAGATATTGAGGCGGCCAAATTCGCGTCTCGGATTTTATCTTATCCAGCAGCGCCCGCTGCGCCGCGACTTTGGAGAGCGTCAATTTCTGCGCGGGCGTCAAAGCGGGCCGCTGACATGTCCGGCAGGCGGTCATTCCTCTTCCTCCCCTCGCCCCTCATAGGCATCGAGCATATCCAATTTCGCGTGAAGTTTTTCGCGTATCATGATCGCGTCTTCGGGGTGGATCGGCGGCAAATCCTCACGGGCGATCCCCTTGGGCGGCCAGTCTTGCGCGTCCGCCTCAATCTTGGCCAGCCGCGCCGCCTCGACCTGCGCTTTAAGCTGCGCGAGCTCATCCGCAGGGGAGAGAAAAGAGCGCCCGCAATCGGGGCAGGCGGCGGAAGTCTTTTCCGCCTGTTTCGTGTATCGTCCTCGGCTCATTGTGAGTCCTTTCTCTCTAACCGTTCCCCCACCCCTAACCCCATCTCGACCACCGCGTGGCCGCGAGGGGGAGGAGAATTTTATCGCGCCTCCCTCCCCCTCGCGGGGAGGGATTGAGGGTGGGGGGAGCGCCAAGCGCCCATGCGCGATTCTGCAATGACGCATCGGGTCGTCAC